>CAZVKP010000006.1:0-21254 GCA_964627635.1 uncultured Calditrichaceae bacterium
CTTCCGTGGGGCGTTGAATAATAATGACATGAATTTATATAAATGTGCATTTTGCTGAGTTAAGGGCATAATCATTTTATTTAATTATAAAGTAGTTTGCTACTACCTGAAGGGTCTATGTTTTGCAGGCTCAGAAACTGAGTGTGGCAACTTGCCTTGAACTATGGGCAATTATATAACAAAATATATGGAATTAAAACCGGTACGCAAATGTGAGAAATAATTTTTGATAGGTAATATCTTCCTTGGAACCGGTGGGTGTGAAATTATCAAATGTGGTTTGTTCCCAGCCTCCCCGCAGATAGGCAATATCCACTTTAAAAATTCGATCGATGAGCAAACCGTAGCCCAGTGTAAAAAATTTGCGATCATTCTCCGAGGTTGCCTTTTCTCGCGGACTTGGATCGATAATATATCCGGCTCTTAATTGGGAATCCAGAAAAGGCAAGCCCACCTCGCCCCCAAAATTCAATTTAACGGTTGCATGATAATCGGTCTGGAAAAATTTATTCTCATCAAGCAGCGCTGAAAAATTTTCATCCAGCTCCGCATCAGACGGGATATCAAATTCGATTTGTGTCCAGTCCATATATTCAGCACTTGCGGATAACAATACCGGTCCCAGTGCCACGGAAGCGCCACCAAAAAATTTGAATGGATATTTTACATCGTACTCAAATGTGCCTTCTTCGTCAGAGAAGAAGATAACTTCTTCAATATTCCCGACCTCTGAGGTATCAAATGATACGGAACTTTCTGTGCGCCAGTCTTCTTCCACATTAAATGTCTTGGGTAACTCCAATCCTGCCCCAAATCTGGCGAAAGAACCTGCTCTGAAAAGACCGCTCAATTTAAAGCTGAAAGCTGAATAATCGGTCATGATCGTATTGTCTTCCTGATAATCAAAAAAATTTGCCGGGAAAGCGTCGAAATTATTGAAAACGTCTGTTTGGGTAAATTCCTGTCGATAATCACTGGAGCCGGTCCAGAAGTTTAAACCTAATCCAACGGAAATATTGGGTGACACATCGATAGCGCCGGCTGCAGACCATTGATTAATATTGCCTTCGTCACTGAGAATTTCCTGTTTTTCCACAGCCTCTCCCCAGAAATTGTATTCTTTACCGGATTCATCTAAAAGAAATGTCAGTCGGTTTGCTCCCGCTTCTGAGAACACCGAAGATATTCCCCGGAATTGATTGGCATATTCAAAACTTTTTACCCGCTGATACCCCAGGGCAAAAACCAGGCTTCCGCGGTAGGTAGGAACCGGAAAAACCAGCCCTAAACCGCTAAACTTGGTTGCGCTGTTGGTTGCGCTGGAAGGTTCATTTTGAAAAATAATGTCATTTTCAAAATCGGTGTGAGATAATTCCATCCAGAATTCCATCTTTGGCATTTGAGCCAATCCGGCGGGATTCCAGTAAATCGCTGAGTAATCATCCGCAACCGCCCGGTAAGCACCTCCCATTCCCAATGCACGTGCGCCGAATCCGATTTGATTTTCTCCGATACGAACTGCATCTGCAGCAGTTTGGGTAAATGCCAGAGAGGCAGTTGTAAACAGGGCAACAATTATCAATTTAAATAAGTGGTGGTAAGTGGTCATTTTGCGATTTCCTGTCATTTCTTTTTTCGCCGATTCGCTTTTTTGGAATCATCAGAATTTGATCCGGATTCTCCGGAACCGCGAGTGGCTTTGCGAGCATTAGATTTGTTAGAAGATTTTCCTCGAACGGATGAATTTTTATTTTCGTCAGTCACAGAGTCCTGAGTTCTATTCCGGGTGGCTTTGGTGGAAGAAGATGAGCCGCTTCCCCCGCTAATCCATCTTGAATTATTTTGTCTATTACCGGAATTACCACTGCCCGGGAACCGCGGGCGGGAAGAGGTGGTGGGAAGGAAATCATCACCTTGGTCACCTGCATTAGCAGCGCCGGAGTATTGAGAAAACATACTCCGATACCACCAGGGGTATTGATAAAAATAATTCCAGCGATTATTTTCACGAATATAATCTAATCGTGGCAAATATGGTTTACTGGCAGGATGAAGTTCTGCCACGGTGTTCCCATGACAACTAACACAATTGTCTGTGAAGTATACCTCGTGGCTGAATTTCGAATCTTGAGTTTTTTTTACTTTTGGGTGTTTAATAACCGTATAACATCCGCTTAGTACGATGACCAAGCCCATCAAATACACAAAGAATTTCTGCATGCACTCTCCAGTTGCGTCTTTACTTCCTTTTGGCAGAGCGTGAACTGCGCTTGGAACTAGATTTACTACTACTTGAACGTCCTTTTGAACTTGAAGATTGACGACCGGAAGATCGTCTCACTGCCGATCTGGAGCTGCTTCGAGAGCTACTCGAAGGACGGTAACTTCTTGAAGATGAACTCGACCGTTTCGATCGAATACTGGAACGACCGGAACTGCCCCGGACGGAACGACCAGAGGAAATTTTCGAACGCTGTGAAGATCTTGTGTTGGACCGAATACTTCTATTGTCTGAATCGCTTCCCTTGCTTCTGATGATTCTTCGCCTTGGGCTGGAACGAATTATTCTGCGATCCGATGATTCTGAGGATGAACGGTTGGTAACACCGCGAGTGGGACTTCTGTGAATAATACGGCGGTTGTCTTGCACCCGGCTATCCTGGCTGCGATTGCTGCTGCTACGTGTGATCCGGCGAACGGTACTTTGCGACCGTCTGTCGAAAGGTCTCTTCTCAAAATTTCTGGAGGAATACTGGTAATCTCCTCCGTAACCGTAATACGGAAATCCGTATCCGTATCCGTATCCATATGAGTAACCCCCATAATAAGCCGGATAAACCGCAGTTAAAAACGGGTACCAGGCGCGGAGACGCCAGTATCCGGGATACCAGTAGGGATCTCCATACGATCCATAGCTTAAATAAATGCCTGAATGGGGATAGTGGTATCCATACCCGTAATAGGGATCGTTCCAATAAGAATCATGTATCAAGGGTCTGTCGTAGTAATAATAGTTATAAACTGAGCCTTCCTCAGTTTGCGTGGTATCGGCATAGTAGTAGGCTTCTTCCTCATAGCCCTGGTAGCGGTCAGAGCCTCGATCCACCACCTGCAGTTGGGTATAACAGCCGGTGAACACCACGATGAGCGAAACCATTAAAATTTTACTTAATAAATACTTCATAATATTACCCTCATCCGTTCAATTTTTTCTACGGACTTAAATTAATGTAGTTCCTTCTATTGGATAATACGCCATGTCACATTTAAAATCAATACAATTTTTGAGTACTTCAGTTAGAAAATGAAGGAGCGGATGAAAGGTAGTCTTGATAAATTGTCAGCTTAACTCAACTGTTTGTTCATTTTTTTGTAGCAGTATCGCATAACAGCCTCCTACCAGTAAAACTATTATTATTCAGCTTTCATCAAAAAAACCAAATCCTCTAAAATCATATAAAGACTGGGAACGATCACCAAAATAATGGATGTGGCAAATACAATTCCGAATCCCAGTGAAATTGCCATGGGGATGAGGTAAGTTGCCTGGCGGGAGGTTTCCAGAATGATGGGTGTCAGTCCGCCGAATGTTGTGAGGGTCGTTAGCATAATTGGTCTGAAACGCCGGAGCCCTGCCTTGTGGATAGCCTCAAACGCGGAATGATCGGTCCGCTGCCGGTTGGCGTAGTCGATCATGATCAATGAATCGTTTACCACGACACCTGCGAGGGCAATCACACCCATCAGACTGATCAGAGACAGGTCGTAGCCGAGCAGGATGTGACCGAGTACCGCTCCGACAATACCGAATGGGATTGCTGCCATCACAATTAAGGGCTGCAGGTAACTGCGGAAGGCAATTGCAAGAAGGGCGTAGACCACTGCCATCGCTAATGAAAATCCGCCCCAGAGTGCCTGAGTGGATTCCCTCATTTCTGCCTGACTGCCCTGGAAAGTCCAGGTAATGCCGGGAAAATCAGCGCGGAGCTGGGGCAACACTTCCCGTTGTATGGATTCCAGGACGCGAGTCATAGCCCTTTTGGGCTCCACGTCCATACTCACCGTCACCACCCGGCGACCGTCCCGCCGGTTAATACTGGTAAATGCTTCACTGCGCCGCACCTTCACCACGTCCAGCAGCGGCACTTCCATTCCGTCGGAAGTACGAACCACAAAGTCCTCCAGGTGATAGATATCTTTGCGCTCTTCTTTCGGCAGCTTCACCCGCACTTCTATCTCGTTGGTTCCACGCAGTTGCCGCATAGCAAGTGCCCCGTAGAAAGCATCACGAACTTGTTGGCCTACTTCGGATGAGGTCAATCCCAGGTTTCTGCCTTCCGGCCGGAGCAAGAAATCGAACTGCGCTTTTCCCTTGTTATAATTGTCGTTCACATCACGAGATTCTTCGAACTGTTCGACTCGTTCTAAAAATGCTTTGCTGGCTTTTTCGAGAACTGTGATATCAGAGTGGCTTAAATCCACACTGATATCCTGTTGCCAGCCTCCGGGACCCCGTTCCGCTTCAAAGGTAATCTGGTCCACGCCTTCCAGGTCGCCAATTTCATCCCGCCAGAGGGCGATGACATCGGCAGCAGTCATATCACGTTCATCCGGTGGTTTCATGACAATTTCAACGTCAATAAAGCTTTGACCCCGCACGTTGGTTTTAATCCCCTCCGCCACCTGATTTAAATTGTGTTTTATGAACATCCGGCGGGTGGAATTGGTGACATCCGCGGCAACCTTCGCTGCCTGGTCCGGAGTGGTTCCCACCGGCAGGGATATACCTGCTTCAATTTCATCAGCCGATACTTCCGGCATCATAATCATTCCCATATGACCGCTGTATCCGAAGCCACCGACGATCACTAATAGTGTAATGGCAGAAGTGAGGGTAATATAACGATGGCGAAGACAGAGTTCAAGGAAACTCCGGTAATAGGTGTCAACAAAATAATTTGCACGTTTCGCAAAAGCCTGCTGCCATCGCTTCATATACTGCCCGGCGATATTTGTGTATTTTTTCGCAGAAACATGACCCAAATGTGCCGGAAGGATAAACAGCGCTTCTAATAATGACATGGCAAGAACGGTGATAACAACTGCCGGTATTGGCCACCAGAACTTTCCGGTAGTTCCAGGGATGAATAGCAGTGGAATAAAGGCAATGATGTTGGTGAGAATACTAAAGATCACCGGTTTGGAAATGTCCCAGGCTCCGGCAATGGCAGCAGTCAAAACTCCCATCCCTTGTTGACGGTATTCAAAAATATTTTCTCCCACCACGATGGCATCATCCACTACAATTCCGAGTACCACCAGAAAGGCGAACATCGAGATCATGTTGATGCTTACACCGATGAGCGGCAGAAACGCCAAACTACCGATAAATGAGATTGCCATTCCCATCATCACCCAGAAAGCCAGTTTGTAATCAAGAAATACCGCTAAGATGAACAGAACGATAAAAATGGCAATCAAACCGTTTTCCACGAGCAGGGATAATCGTTCCCGGTAATCATCTGCGCGGTTGCTGTCGATTCTATATTGAACGCCCGGTGGAAGTGATTTTTCAAAATCTTTCATCATGGTTTGAACATTTTCAGCGATATCGAGGGGGGATTGGCTTCCGATGCGGAAAATCTGGATTCCCACAGAGGGCTGTTGGTTAAATTGTCCATGAAATCCGGTTTCTTCAAAACCGTCTGTGATCTCTGCAATATCTGCCAGTGTAACCGTTGCCCCTGATTCTGAAGTAATAATATCGATGTTTCCGAACTCTTCTGCCCATTGCTTTCTTTCCTTCATCCTGAGCAGAATTTCTCCGGTACTGGTCTTTACCGCGCCGCCAGGCACATCCTCACTTGATTGCACAATCAGTCTGGCAACTTCTCCTAAAGTGAGATTATACTCCCTAAGACGATGTTGTGGGATTTCCACATGGGTCACATAGTCCGGAACATTTCCTATTTCAACTTGAGTGATCGTTTCGTTACTCAATAATCGGTCACGAAGCCGTTCCGCTAATTTTCGAAGCGTCCAGATCTCAACATCTCCGAATAGATTAATCTCCATTACATCACGTTGCTGTGCCTGCAGCCGGACTTCCGGTTCCTCGATGTCATCCGGGAAGGTGCGAATCCGGTTAACGGCCTGATCGATATCCTGAAATGCCTTCATGCGGTCGGTTCCGGCAACCAGTTCAATCCGGATATTACCGGCGCCTTCATACGCAGTGGATGTTATCTCTTTGATTCCCTGTACGCCCCTGATGGTTTCTTCCACCGGAAGCAGAATTCCCTGCTCAACTTCAGCCGGAGCAGCACCCGGATAAACCACACTCACTTCCACAATATCCAGTTGAAACTGAGGAAAAACTTCCTTTTGAATGTTGAAAGCTGTCCAGATGCCGCCACCTATGAGGATAATCATAAGCAAATTTGCTGCAATGGGGTTGCGGGCCATCCATTCAATGGGACCGGTTCTCCCGTTTTCCCCTGATGAATGTGCAGTGGAACCATTCATTTAGCGGGCACCTCCGGGAGTTTGAGTTGTATCCTGGTTTTCCAGTGTATCAGCGGGAACTGAAACCTGTGTGGATGTTGTGTCTGTGGATTGTAGGCGAAGTGGGGCGCCGTCTGTTACGGTTGAGAGGTTTGTGGTAATGACCTGCTCATCTTTATTCAATCCGCTTTTAATGTAGGCATAATTGGCATCACGGAAGATAATATCAATATTACGAATGTGCAGTTTACCATCTTTCATAATCCATACGGTATCATTTTTCCGCACGTAATCACGATTGAGACGAATGACATCGGTTATTTTTTTCCCCTGAATCCGGGTCTCTACAAAAGAGCCGATCATCAAAGCGGGTAGCTCCGAAGGATTGGTTTGATGAGCAAGTGGGTCCTGGACAGACACCAACACTCGTGCCATGCGGGTCTGTTCATCAAGCGCGCCCACCAGTTTGTAAAGATGCCCGGTGCGATATATCCCCTCTGGCCAGGCATTGCGGTTTCGAATTTGAACTTCCGAGCCAACCTTTCGGGTATTATCCGGAAACGAAAGCCATTGTAGTTTGGAAAGCGGACAGGTTGTTGCCACCCAGTAAGTGTCCAGTCCCACCAGGCGACCGAGGTTGTCACCAGGCGATACCTGAGAACCAAGGTTTACATTACGGTGCAAAATATGGGCATCGAAAGGTGCTTTGACAGTGGTTCTCTGTAAATTAAGTTCAGCTTGCTGAACAGCGGCGCGGGCGGCTTCCACCCTGGCTCTTGCAGCATTAAGTTGGGGTTCGCGGAGAACTAATTCTTTGTTTTCAGAAGATAAGTTTTCGTCAAGAAGCTGATAGTCTTTTAAGGCAACATCCTGCCGACCCATTTCGATATTCAAATCCGCAGTTGCCTGATGTAAATCGCTTTTCCTTTGCTGAAGCGCATTTTGATAATCAGCCGGATCAATTTGCAACAATGTCTCACCCTTTTCAACAATACCGCCGGGAGTGAATGATGGAGAACGCTTGATGATCTCCCCGCTAACCCTCGGACTTAAAATAATGTCCTGAGCCGGTTCAACTGTTCCCATTGCAGCAATGGTGGGACGAAATGTGCCTCGTTCCGCTTTAATAACGTCAACCAACATTGCGGTTTGCTTTGTTGCAGTCACGCGCTTAGCAGTAGGTTCAGTGGAGAAAATGACTACTGTGATAATAGTTCCCACAAATAAAATGATGCAGCAGATGATGAGCGTTTTTTTCCAGTCCATCTTATTATTTTCTGATTTTGATGAATTATCGTTAGATGACATTTTTTATACTACCTCATTTTCTTATCAGGTTTCGACTTCTTTAGGAGAAAATCATCTCCCAAACTGTGTCCGGATTTGAGATAAAATAAGGATTTTAAAATAATTCGTATTTACCAACCTCGTTTTCAAATGTTTCTTGATATTAAATTTAATTTTTAATATTCCCAATACCCCAGTTCAAGGGTGAATTCTTTCTTCGTCTTTCTCCCCCTCTGAAGGGGAAAAGAAAGGCATGTTAAAATACCACGCATTAAAATTTATCTTCGTAATATATTCAAAACAAAAAATTACTCATTAAAAAACCTTTTAGTTCCTTGTGAACTTTATTTCTCATTCTCTCTTTCCGTTTCGAATCCACCTGCTAATGCACGATATAAAGCAATTCGGAAATCCAGCAATGTCAATTTTGCTGAAAGCAGATCCCGGCGAAGCTGTTGCTCATCGGTAAGTGCCGTGAGTACATCAATGTAATTACTAACCCCATTGAAATACTCAATCCGTAACCGTTCATAAGACTGCCGGGCGAGGCGAACCTGTTCTGCCAGACTGTTGATTCGTTCAGCTTGTTTTTTTTCCCGTATCAGGGCGTCCTCTACTTCCTGAAATGCAGTTAAGACAGTTTGCCCATATTGGTAAAGTCGTTGCTTTTGAATTGCCTCCATCCGGTCTACTTCAGCACTGAGTTCACCGCCATAAAAAATTGGCGCAAGCAAATTACCAGCAAATGAACGAACCCAATCGTCAAACAGATTTCCGGCATTATTTTCGGTAGTAGAAACCGAGGCGGACAGCATCAATCGTGGATATTGATTACTTATAGCCGCCGCTAAATCCCTGTCGGCTGCCAGTAGCAAACCATACGCTCGCTTCACATCGGGACGCCGCCGAACCAATTCCATGGGAAGCCCGGTTTCAGGTAGAGGCGGGAGTTCCGGTAAAGGACCTGTGGCATAAGCAAATTCCTCCTGCGGGGATCGTCCCAATAATACCGCTAACTGATGCTTTAAAACCTGAATCCTGGATTCCGCGGCAATTTTTTGCTCTCGGGTAGATTCAAGCAATTGTCTCTGACGAAGAATATCAACACTGCGAATTTGCCCCCTACCAAACCGGCTTTTTATGAGACTCAGCACTTTTTCATTGGTTTCAATCTGTTGTTCCACGAGTTCAAGCTGATTTTTTGATTCCATTAATTGATGCCAGGTTCTCACAACCTCTGCAGAAAGTGAAAGGGCAGCCGTCTGGTAATCAGCAAAATTGGCTCGTGCCCGATACTCTTCGGCTTTTACAGCAGAGCCTATTCGCCCCCAAAGGTCGATTTCGTAATTAGCAGAAAGTCCGAGACGAAGCTGTTCGGTTTCTTCGATTTCCGAGCGTCTTATTTCTCCATCCAAAAAAGCATCGAAATCCGGAATGAACGCACCGGATTCCCGGTCAACAACTGCCTGTGCTTCCCGAAGCCGCTGCCAGACGGTCTCAAGATTAAGGTTAGATCTTAAAGCTTTATCGACTAACGTGTCCAAAGTTGTATCTTGAAAAGTTGTCCACCATTTTTCGGGAACTTGTATGATACCGGAATCTGAAAAGACTTCCGGCGCATCAATAGGTGGGGCTATTTGTTTTGATCGTGGTGCACAATTCATTAAACTTATTAGTGTAATTATCATAATAAGGGTTGTCAGGAGAGTTAAATAATATCTCTTCTTTTTTCGGGCTATTCTGCTGGGCAGCATATATTCCTTCGTTAGCTTTGGTATTGTTTCAAACCTGAACTTTTATTTTATGGGTCTCGATCACCGCTTTGGGATATAAAACGTACTCAATGGTTTTTAGTTTCAGCTTTATATGGCCATTCTCTTGATTATACAAATGGCTTTTAAAAATATAAAAACATTCAAATAAATAAGTTTGTTTCCATCCCATACTTTTCAATTTTTATTTTATCGTACAAAATTGTTGAAGAATCTAGCCAATTTTGTCATTATTATAGGAAGGGGTGGATTTGAATGCAACCAAAATCAAGAGAGAAGGTATGTATTTTTTTTAAATCTAAAAATTTGTGGAGAATCAATTTGCCAGATTATGTTGACTGGGTGTTTTTTGCCTCACTTCTTCTTCCATTCTAACCGATTAATATAGATAGCTTTAAAAATAATGTACAATATTATGAAATTTGTGTTATTAAATTGTTTGAAACTTAACTGATTTTTTGGAATATAAGATCAAGTTTTTTAAACACGGTAATTTGAAATCGATACATTTTTCTTTTATCTTTAAGTTGAACTTTTTTAGCTTAGCTTCATAAATAGAACTGAGAGTAAGGATTGATAATTGCAACAGCCAGTAATTTAGAGGGAGTGTGGGAAACTTTTTGGGATAACGGTGAATATAAAAATAACAAAAATCAATTTTTAGTTCGTATCACTTTCAACTTTAAAGACACCGTTATCTTGCAGCAGCAGGTTTAAAAGGTTGCTTAATTAAGTCAAAGAGTTTAAATTGTAAATGAGCAGTTATATAAATAAAGAGGTCTGAATAAGATGTTGGGGTTTTCGATGAGAAACAATTTTACCAGCCGGGTGCAGAAAGTCATTCGCTATTCGAAAGAAGAAGCAATGCGTTTGGGACACGATTATATCGGGACCGAACACTTACTGTTGGGAATTATTAAAGAAGGGGAAGGCATTGCGATTAAGATTTTGAAAAATCTTAAGGTGGAAATTGAAAAACTGAAGCAACGTTTAGAAGAAGCGTCCGGGCCGGCTGGCGGAATGATGACACTTGGTAATTTGCCATTGTCTAAACGCGCTGAAAAAGTTTTAAAAGTTACCTATCTGGAAGCAAAAAATTTTAAATCGGATATTATTGGAACAGAGCACTTGTTGCTTTCTCTTTTAAAGGAGAAAGAGGCGTTGTCTTCCCAGGTGCTGATGAGTTTTAATATTGACTATAATGTTGTATATACAGAACTAAAAAATATACTCGAGGGGAAGCCATCTATGTCATATGGAACAACACAACAGTCTTCCCAAAAAGTTAAGACCCCTGCCCTCGATCATTTCGGAAGAGATCTTACACAATTAGCCATGCAGGGTAAGCTTGACCCGATTATTGGGAGAGATGAAATTATTGAACGGGTCGCTCAAATCTTGAGCCGGCGAAAGAAAAATAATCCGGTATTGATCGGAGAACCCGGTGTGGGGAAGACCGCGGTTGCAGAAGGCCTGGCGCTTAGAATAAATAGCCGTAAGGTTCCCAGAGTTTTGCACAACAAGCGAATTGTTGCACTGGATATGGGAAGTATTGTTGCCGGAACGAAATACCGGGGTCAGTTTGAAGAGCGAATGAAAGCGATAATGTCGGAATTGGAAAAAGCCACCGATGTTATTCTCTTTATCGATGAATTGCACACAATTGTGGGTGCCGGTGGCGCTTCCGGTTCGCTGGATGCATCCAATATGTTTAAACCGGCGTTAGCACGCGGTGAATTACAGTGTATCGGTGCAACCACCATGGACGAATACAGAATGTATGTGGAAAAAGACGGTGCATTGGAACGCCGTTTTCAAAAGGTTGTCATCGAAGCAACTTCTTCGGAAGAGACACTTGAAATTTTGCGATGCATTAAATCCAAATACGAAGAGCATCATCACGTTCGGTATTCCGATGAAGCATTACTCTCAACGGTCCGTTTAAGTGAGCGATACATCACCGATAAATTTTTCCCGGATAAAGCAATTGATGTATTGGATGAAACCGGATCACGGGTGCACATTTCCAGTATTGTGGTACCAAAAGAAATTCTTGAATTGGAACAACGCATCGAGAAAATAAAACAGGATAAAGAACAACACGCCCGCCAGCAGGATTTCGAAAAAGCAGCCAAGATGCGCGATGTGGAAAGACGTTTACAGGAAGAATTGCTGTTTGAACGCAACAAATGGGAAAAAGAAGAGGAAAAAGAAATTGCGGAAGTGACGGAAGATGATATTGCAGAGGTGGTTGCAATGGTTACCGGAATACCGGTGAAACGAGTTGCCAAAAGCGAAACCACCAAATTAATTGAGATGGAAAATAGGCTGAAAAATTATGTAGTGGGTCAGGATGAAGCTATTCGAACCATTTCAAAAGCAATTCGCCGCTCACGAACCGGATTGAAGGATCCGAATCGACCGATTGGAACATTTATGTTTTTAGGACCCACTGGTGTAGGAAAAACACATTTGGCAAAAATTTTGGCGGAATATCTTTTTGAGAGAAAAGATGCACTGATCAGAATTGACATGTCCGAATACATGGAAAAGTTTTCAGTATCCAGACTGGTCGGATCTCCTCCCGGATACGTCGGATATGAAGAGGGCGGACAGCTCACCGAACAGGTGCGACGGCATCCGTACTCGGTGATCTTGTTCGATGAGTTAGAAAAAGCACATCCGGATGTATTTAACTTATTGTTACAGGTGCTGGACGAGGGTGCCTTAACCGACAGTTTGGGGAGAAAAGTTGATTTCCGCAATACCATTCTTATCCTGACTTCCAATGTTGGAACCCGCGAGATCAAGAAAAGTGTCTCGATTGGATTCTCCCAGCAAGAGGAAGATTCTGATCACAGCATCATGCGGGAAAAAATAACCAAAGAATTGAGACGGATATTCAATCCGGAATTTCTGAATCGATTAGATGATTTCATCTTTTTCCGAAAATTATCTAAGAAAGAAATTATAAAAATTGTGGATTTATTGGTTTCGGAAATGGACGATCGGTTGTTAGAACGCAGCATAACCCTGGATTTAAGTGACGGGGCAAAAGAGTTTATTGCAGAAAAGGGGTACGATCCGGTATTGGGCGCCCGGCCATTAAAGCGAGCAATTCAGAAATATGTGGAAGATCCCTTAGCCGATGAAATTCTACGTGGAAAATTTACCGATGGTTCTACCATAAAAATAAAGATGAAGAATAAAAATGAATTGGGATTTTATCTGGTCGAAAAAAATAAGAACATTAATGTGAATTAAGAAATTACACATAGTTTGATAAAGAACAAAAAAGCCCGGGTCGTTTAAGTCCGGGCTTTTTGTTTTCTCTGCAAAAAAAAGATTTACAATTTTGTTGTTCCATTTCTATCATTTCTTTCATATTTTTTATTGATTTCTTTTCAAAAAGTAAAAATGGTATGTTGGTAAAATATTTGACATAACCAAGTTTAACTTTGATGAAAAATATATTACCCCGATATCCTTTTGCTTTCCTAACCATTTTTCTAATTTTGGGAATACTCACCGAACAGTATTTTCATTTTTCTGCTAATCTCCTTATCGGCTTATTTTGTGTTTTTATATGTTTGGCAGCAATCTTCCGGAATCGTTTGGGATTAATCTATCTATTTGCAGTATTGTTAATCGTTACCGGCGCAATTCGTTACAGTATCTGGAACGAAACCCAACTGGAACATCCTTTAACCTCATACTTCCCAATTCAGGAAGTGAATTTATCCGTAAAGGTGGTTGATCCCCCGGTGGAAGGAAAACGATATTTTCTGGTAAATGTGGATAAACTGTTTGCGAGCGGACAAACTACGAAAATCAATCGTAAATTTCTTTTTAAATCAAAAAAACCGATTTACGATTTAAAACCTGGTGACCATATTTTCCTAAAAAATGTGACGTTAGAAGATTTGCCTCAACCTCGGAACCCGGGTCAGTTTGATTATGGGCGTTATTTAAAGTTTCAGGGAGTTATGGGGAGTATCTCCGTATTGCCCCATTCTGCCATGCTCCTTCATTCCGAACAACCAAAATTTTCACTTGAAAGAAAACTATTTGAAATCCGAAAATCGCTGGTGTTCAGAATTAAGCGGATTTTGCCGGAAACCTCGGCAAATTTTCTTGCTGCTATTTTGCTGGGTGAACGCCAGGGAATTGACCGGGATATTAAAGCAGATTTTCAAAACAGTGGCGTTGCGCATGTCCTCGCAATCAGTGGTCTGCATGTCGGATTTGTGGTATTGTTTATTTACATTTTGATCTCTTTTTTGCCCCTGTCATTCCGCTGGCATCATATTTTTACCGTCATACTGCTTTTGGGATACATGCTTCTGACCGGGGCAAATCCACCGGTGGTTCGGGCAAGCCTTATGGTTACTATTTATTTGTTGGGAAAGAATCTGGAAAAAAAACCCAATGTTTACAATACCGTCTTTACGGCTGCTTTTTTGATATTGCTTTTTCAACCGCAGCAACTTTTTTGGGTTGGATTTCAGTTTTCATTTGTGGCAGTACTCTCCATTTTATTTTTGTATGCTCTGTTACAGCCATTGGAAGAAAAACTCTTAACATTTCTTCCCAAAGGAAAATTAAACAAATTGATACACCGAGCAATTATAACGCCTTTTCTGGTTTCACTTGCGGCACAATTAGGTACCATTCCCTTAATTGCCATTTATTTTCATAAAATACCGCTGGTTTCTTTTGTATTAAATTTAATCGTGATACCGCTTGTGGGTGTTATTGTGCCGATCGGATTTCTGGCAATTCTCACGTCATTTCTGCTTTTCAGCATCGGTTTGTTGATAAGCGAATTGCTTTCACACATCATTGAATTTCTTATTGCCATCGTACATTTTGCAGCCAATATCCCTATGGCATATATTCAAATTCCCAAAGTTCCTGGATTGGCTGTTGTTTTATACCTATTAATACTGATTTTAATTTTTTCATGGAATAAACCAAAATTGGATGGCGTTCGAAAGCCTGCCTGGGTGTTTGTAGGTATTCTATTGATCTGGTTTATTGCACCGAAATCACATGCCAATGATATTTTAATGCTGGATGTTGGTCAGGGAGAGTCAAGTTTGGTTCGCACCACGGGTGATCAAATCCTTTTGTTTGATGCTGGTCCTACTTATCCGAATTGGGATACCGGAGAGAATGTCATTTTTCCTGCTTTGCAGGAGTGGGGCGAATTACATGTCCATAAGGTAATTATAAGCCATCCTCACAATGATCATATGGGCGGAATGTTTTCCCTGCTAAAACTGATATCCATCGATTCGGTGTATTTACCTCCATTAAAATCCAGTTATTTTTTGCAGGATAGCTTATTAAACGAACTCAAACATCATCAAATTCCCTGTCGTTTTTTAAAAGCAGGGGATATGATATATGTAGATAAGCAAACCAGAATTTATGTTTTAGCACCCTTTGAGACATATTTGCATACCACTTCATCATCCGGAATGGAAGTCAATAATACTTCAATTGTATGTTTAATGAAAACGGCTGGTTCTTCTATGCTTTTCACCGGTGATGCAGAATATCAGGTGGAGCATAAAGTGCAAAGTTGGGGGAAAATATTAGATACCGACATATTAAAAATCGGTCATCACGGGAGCCCTACATCGTCCTCTAAAGAATTTTTGAATGCTACCTCTCCGGAAATCGGATTAATTCCTGTGGGGAAGAATAATCGCTACAATCATCCTTCGCCACTAATTTTGTTTCGATTAAAAAGTTTGGGAGTTCGTTATTTTAGAACCGACCTTGACGGTGCCTTATGGCTGCGGGAACAGCATGGGAGGTTGATACAAGTGGATTGGCAGTAATAAAACAGCAAAATTCAAAACAACGAAGTAGTTTATAAATTTTGATCTATGGATTTTTATAGAATGAATAATTTACAAATCGGTTATCATAATTTGAAGGTCTGTCTTAATTGAGCATTAGGGTAAATTAATCAACTTTGTTATTTAAAATTTTAACGCCTGGTAAGGACATTAAAAATGAAAATAAATTCCAACTCTCCGGATGTATTTCTGAATTTAAACGTACGAGGTTTGTCCCAGTCTGCTACATTGGCAATAAATGAGAAGAGTGCTTATCTTGAAGATTTGGGTGAACATGTATTCAAACTGGGGCTTGGTCAATCACCTTTTCCGGTGCCGGAGCCTGTTGTACAGGAGCTGCAAGCAAATGCGCATCAAAAACAATACTTACCGGTAAAGGGTTTACCAATGTTAAGAAAAACCGTAGCCGATTACCACCATCGGGCACAAGGCATGGAGTGTAATGAAGAGGATATTCTGGTGGGTCCCGGATCAAAAGAGCTGATGTTTTTATTACAATTGGTCTATTATGGAGATTTGGTTATTCCCACTCCCAGTTGGGTATCGTACGCGCCTCAGGCGCATATTATTGGTCGCCATGTACGTTGGTTGTCCACCCTTGAAGAAAAGGACTGGCATCTAACCGCTGATGAACTCGAAAAACTGTGTAAAGAAGATCCCGGCAGACCGAGAATTGTGATATTGAATTATCCCGCCAATCCGACCGGGAGGACATATGAGGTGGATGAACTGAAATCACTGGCACAAATTGCCAGAAAACATCGGGTGGTTTTGTTATCTGATGAAATTTATGGAGAACTTCACCACCAGGGGAAACATGTTTCTATTGCCCGGTTTTACCCGGAGGGCACCATTGTCAGTAGTGGGTTGAGCAAGTGGTGCGGTGCGGGCGGCTGGCGCTTGGGCACCTTTGTTTTTCCCAGATCACTTCACTGGCTGTTGGAGGGAATGGCTGCTGTTGCGAGTGAAACTTTTACTTCAACCAGCGCACCTATTCAATATGCTGCCGTGAGGGCATTTGAGAGCTGTATAGAAATTGAACGATATTTATGGAATTCAAGGCGAATATTAAAAGCATTGGGAACATTTTTAGCCAACCGCTTAAAAGAAGCAGGTGTTTCGGTGTCATGTCCACATGGCGGTTTTTATTTATTTCCGGATTTTAAGAATTTTGCTGAAAAATTGGCTAAACGTAACATTACTACCAGTGAATCCTTCTGTCAGCACCTTCTCGAGGATGCCGGTGTTGCTGTGTTACCCGGGAATGTTTTTGGTCGTCCTGTCCAGGAATTGACTGCTCGCATATCTTATGTGGATTTTGATGGTGCCAGAGCACTCGCTGCAGCAGAACAAATCTCTCCACATGAAGAGTTAGATGAATCTTTTATTCACACTTATTGCAGTCATACCATACAAGCAATTGATAGGTTGTGTAATTGGTTGGAGCAATAGGCAGTTAAGGATTAAGAGATATCCATAATTTAACAACAAATTATTCTATCATTAAATGTGAATTTAGTATTTATTTTGTTATATGAACATAAAATACTATTGATAATTGTTCTCATTATCTGCAAAAATATCATAAAGTTAGATATTTCTTGAAATTGTTATATGAGAATATTATATTTTTCTCAAGGAGGGGCGTTAAATAAACATTTATAATATTATAATGTTACCTTTCACGACTTACAATTTTAAGGAGATCCTACCATGCGTTATGTAAAGCATTACGGTACATGGGGTTACATTCTCCATCGGCTTAGTGGTTTGGCGTTGACTGGATATATTTTGATTCACATCTATCTGGTCAGCGGTTTACACGATCGTCCTGCCTGGCAGAGTGAAATGGCCATTTTCAGGCATCCGGTTTTGATGTTCCTGGAATGGTGTCTGTTCATCGTGGTTGCATTTCATGCCTTGAACGGGATTCGGATTTTTATTGTGGATTATTTTAATGGTGCCTATTACCATAAGCAATTGATGACTGGGGTGTGGGTGCTTACGATTATTCTTTTTGCCCTTATGGGTGCAATTATGTTTCTTTTTTAAAATTTAATGCAGGAGGATAAAAATGGCTTACCGATTTGAAGGGGCAAATACCTCCGGATCATTTGCCTGGTTTTTTCAGAGAATTACCGGTGTGGTCCTGTTTATACAAGTGATGGTACATTTCTATATTGCTCACCGAACCTGGGATGCCGGTCACGATTGGGCAACCATCATAGAAAGGTTATCCAATCCTTACATCAAAACATTTTATATGGTATTTGTAGTCTTGGGCGTCTATCATGGATTAAATGGATTATGGGCTGTTGTCCGGGATTATCAAATTTCATCGGGTTGGAGACAGACACTTTTTGCGGTCATAGTTACCGTGGGAATATTTATCGGTGTATTGGGATTATTTACCATTCTCAATTTACCGTCCTTGCAACAATAATTATTTTTAATAACCATGAATTTATCATATAAGGAAAATAAACGAGGTTAAAATGATCATTAAACATGATGTGGTAATCGTTGGTGCGGGATTGGCGGGACTACGCGCGGCATTGGAAGCTTCTCAATATTATGATGTTGCGGTGGTATCCAAACTTTTCCCCACACGTTCTCACAGTGGAGCCGCTCAGGGGGGAATTGCTGCCTCACTGGGAAATGTGGAGGAAGATCACATTGATTGGCACTTTTTCGATACCGTAAAAGGCAGCGATTATCTCGGCGATCAAAACGCAATAGAATATTTGGTGAACGATGCTCATCCGGCAATTTATGAATTAGAACATCTGGGATGTCCTTTTAGCCGGACCTCAGAAGGAAAAATTAATCAGCGTAAATTTGGCGGACATACCCGCAATTATGGCGAAGGACCAGTGCTAAGAGCTTGTTTTGCAGCAGACCGTACGGGCCATATGATTCTTCACACCCTTTATGATCAATGTATCAAAAATAATGTGCGTTTTTATTCGGAATATTATGTGACGGATCTGTTACGCAAGGATAATGCTATTTGCGGCATTGTGGCATATGATCTTACCGGCGGAAATTACGTTACATTTCATAGCAAAGTGGTGATGTTCGGGACCGGCGGTTATGGACGAGCATTTAAAATTACTTCAAATGCCCATGCCAATACCGGCGATGGATTGGGAATTGTATTACGCGCCGGACTTCCCCTGGAAGATTTGGAATTTGTGCAGTTTCATCCCACAGGTGTATACCAATATGGTATTCTGGTGAGCGAGGGAGCGCGGGGAGAGGGGGCTTACTTGCTGAATAAAGATGGCGAACGCTTCATGGAAAAGTATGCGCCAAAATTAATGGAGCTTGCCCCAAGAGATTTGGCGGCTCGTTCTATACAAACTGAGATTGATGAAGGAAGGGGAATAAACGGGCAAAATTATGTTCATCTGGATCTACGACATTTGGGAGAGAAGAAAATCACCGAGCGTCTTCCTGAGATTCGAAGCTTTTGTCGCAAAATTATTGGTATCGATCCGGTTCACGAACCGATTCCCATAGAACCAACTGCCCATTATTCAATGGGAGGAATTCCGGTTACCGTAGATGGGGAAGTGCTGGCGGATGGAAAATCTGAGAAAGTTGAGGGTTTTTATGCTGCTGGTGAATGCTCTTGTGTCTCTGTTCATGGAGCAAATAGGTTGGGTACAAACTCCTTATTAGAAGCAGTTGTTTTTGGACGACGAGCCGGCAAATCCGTCGTCAAATTTCTGACTGATAATGGATTGGAGAAAGTTGATCTTCCTGAAGAATCACAAACCGATGCACTGAGCCGAATCGAAGAATTGAAGAGTCGAGAAGGTGATCAGAAAGTTGCTAAAATTCGCTTGGAACTTCAGATGACAATGATGGGGCAGGTTGGTGTCTTCCGGGATCAAAAGAAATTAGAATCTGCGCTTGAAAAAGTGAGTGAACTGGAAGAACGATTCGAAAATGTACAGTTGGATGATAAAGGTATGAAGTTTAACACTGAACTCACAGAAGCATTAGAGTTGGATAATTTGTTACACTTTGCGGAATTGATTGTTAAAGGTGCTCTGAACCGGTTGGAGAGTCGTGGTGCACAATATCGCACAGATTTTCCGAAACGTGATGATAAAAATTGGCTGAAACATACCATTGCAATTAAAAAAGACGGCAAAGTTGAATTCGATTATAAACCTGTCGTGATTACTAAATTTCAACCAAAAGAAAGGAAATACTAATGATACAAGTAAGAGTAAAGGTATTTCGTTTAAATCCTGAAAATGGGGATAAAAAACCCCGTTACGAGGATTTTACGGTTGAAGCCGATCCAAAAGAGAAAGTTCTGGACCTTCTTCATCGAATAAAAGGGGAGCAGGATGGATCATTGTCATTTCGCCGCTCCTGTGCCCATGGCATTTGTGGGTCCTGCGCTATGAAAATAAATGGCGTAAATATGCTGGCTTGCGAGGCAAATTTAAAAAACTTTAAAGATCCTACCCGTATTACTGTGGAGCCATTAAAATCACTTCCTATTTTGAAAGATTTAGTTGTTGATTTAACCGATTTCTTTAAAAAGTACGAGGTGGTAAAACCTTATTTAATTAACAAAACTCCGCCCCCATCAACGGAAAGATATCAGTCTCCGGAAGACCGGAAATGGATAGATGAAGCCACTTGGTGCATACAGTGTGCAGCTTGCACCACTTCTTGTCCCTCCAATTGGAAAAATGAATATTTTCTGGGACCGGCAGCTTTATTAAAGGCATACCGCTACTCTTTTGATTCAAGAGACGAGGGGATGGCTGAGCGTATGCCGGTTTTGGACACCAACGATGGAGTGTGGAGATGTCACACAATATTCAATTGTGTGGAAGCATGTCCGAAGGAAATAAATATTACATGGCATATTTCTCAACTCAAGAAAAAATTGGTTAGTCGGAATTATTAAATTTCCAGGATTAATGGAAACAAAAAACCCCCGATTACAGAATGTCGGGGGTTTTATTTTAAATGCATATATTTATAAGATTGATTACTTCTTGACAACAGTAGTGCCTTCCAATTCCGGACTGATATCCAAATTTAAGTTTTGTGCTTCTCCAAAATTGACTAATAATTCATAGCCTTTTTCTGCCTTTCGGGCACCCATTACCACTTTTTCATTTGATAATAAATCTCTCTCGGCAGACAAGGTGATGACTTGATTATATTGAGCACTTTTTTTGATCTCATTATAGTAAGTTTGCAAATCAGAACTCAACCAAAACGCATTAATTTTTTTTAAGATAATATTTTTCTCTAATTTAGTTCTGGGAGTCATTTCGATACCGACAATCTTAATTTCTTTATCAAATATCTTAATATCATCGTTATCTTTTAAAGCGTCCTCTACAACCTCTTTAATTTCTTTGGATTTTTTGGAATTCGGATTATATAAAATTGCAATAACGCAGTTATTTTTCATCTTGGTTTCTAGGGTTTTATTATGATTCAGTGCTTTTAGAATAATTGGGGCCTGCGCCTTCATTTCATCCTCGAAATTTCCGGCACTCAAAAAATTACTGAAGACTGCAACCAATAATACCGCGAGTAGAACCTTTTTCAACATCTTAGAACCTCCTATTTTATTTAAAGAACAAATTAACAGATTGAACAAAGTATTCTTTTGTTCAAGTTAAAGCATCAATGTTTTGTGATAATAATTGATCTAATTAATTTAGCCCCTGCAGAAAAAATACACTTCCTTTTTACGCCCTATAATGACACCAATAATAAATATTTTTTAAAGCATATGCAAGTTAAATCATGTAATATTCAACAAATTTGCTGTAAA
>CAZVKP010000007.1:0-20435 GCA_964627635.1 uncultured Calditrichaceae bacterium
AAGAATTGATGCATTTATTCAAATGGATAGCGTATTATTATATCTGCCATCTGGGCGAAGCTTACCGTTTGATACAATCCAGCCTACATATAGGGAGTTCGAAATTATATATAATGAAATTCTCTCAAAATGCGACCGGCGAATTGAATTCATCTTTAAGAAAAATTTTAGAAAAAATACCGGACGAAAAACAAATATCTCTCGAGTGGTTAAAAGAAAAGGTCGGCCGAAAAAATTTGAGTGACGATCTTCGGAAACTTGAAAAATCGGGATTTATCCGAAAACAGTTTTCTCAACCTGCCAAAAAGAAAATCCTGCAAACCCAAGATTATTTTCGCTTGATTGGCACCGATTCACAGAATGACGATTTTCATGAAAAATACCAACAAATATTGAATGGTCGACAATCCAAATCCCAAGAATTGATCCACTATTTAAATGGAAAGAGTTGGACCAGTTACACTGATTTAAATAATTCCGGTTTTAGCAGACAAGTCGTCAATCGGTTAGTAAAGAGGGGATTGTTGGAACGCGAATCACGAACTGTTCCACGAAATTTCGAAATGCCCTATCAGGAAATTGTTCCGGAGATACATTTATCTGAAGAGCAGCGGGAATTTGTCAATACCGTTGAAAAATATATACAACACCGACAGTTTAAAGTTTGGTTACTTCATGGGATAACCGGGAGTGGTAAAACCCAAGTTTACATTGAACTCATTCAACAAGTGGTTGCTGAGGGGCGCCAGGCGATTGTGTTAATTCCCGAAATTGTATTAACCCCGCAGACTTTGGCGCGTTTCAAACACTACTTCGGAGAACGGGTGGGTGTGTTGCACAGTCGATTTTCTGCAGGCGAAAAACGGGAAATACTCTATAATGCGCGAAATGGTGAATATGATGTTATCCTTGGTCCACGGTCAGCACTTTTTTCACCGTTACAGAAAATAGGGCTTATTGTTGTGGATGAGGAACATGAATCCAGTTATAAACAAACCGATGCAAAACCACACTATCATGCAAGAGATGTGGCAGTTTATCGCGGAAAATTGAATAATGCAGTCGTGGTATTAGGCTCCGCTACCCCTTCATTTGAGAGTCTTTATAATTCTAAAAAAGAAAATTATGGGTATTTCAAGTTAATGAAACGGATTGAAGCCAGAGCACTTCCGCGTATTTCGGTAGTAGATTTAAAACAGGAGTGGCAGAAAGATGGCGGCTCTCCGGTTATATCAGAAAATTTAGAATTAAAAATTGAATCGCGTCTGTTGACTAAAGAACAAGTAATGGTCTTACAGAATCGGCGGGGTTATTCTCCATACATTTTATGTAAAGATTGCGGATATGTTGCAAAATGTAAACAATGTGAAATTACATTAACCTATCATCAAGTGATAAAGAAATTAATATGCCATTATTGTGGTTACCAGACTCCCGCACCGGATGTTTGTCCAAGTTGTGAGGGAATGGATATTTTATATAAGGGAATTGGCACACAAAGGCTTGAGGAAGTTCTAAAAGATAAATTTCCTCATGCCATTACTTTGCGAATGGATCAGGATACAACAAAGGGTAAACACGGGCATTTGGAAATCCTTGAAAAATTTCGTAGTGGACAGGCGGATTTACTTCTGGGTACCAAAATGATAGCCAAAGGATTGGATTTTCAACAGGTATCTTTAGTGGGAATAGCATCTTCTGATCAGGGTTTACATTTTCCGGATTTCAGGGCTGCCGAGAAAGTATTTCAGCTTTTAACACAGGCTGCCGGCAGGGCTGGCCGGGGTGCGAGTGGAGGAGAAGTGGTAGTACAAACATTCGATCCCGCGCATTATATTTTTAAATTTTTGCTTTCCCATGATTACCTTGGATTCTTTTCCAAAGAATTGGAAAGTCGCAAGTTACTCAATTATCCCCCCTTCTCCAGACTTATTCTCATAAAAATTGAAGGAAAGAAGCTAAAACAGGTGCAGGGTTATAGTGATGTGGTAATTAAATTTTTATGGAAAGCAAACAAAGAAAAACAGTTTAAGATATTGGGACCATCTCCGGCGCCGCTATTCAAACTTCAAGGCGTGTATCGATATCAAATCTTAATTAAACAAGATAAAGAGATTGATCCCGCTATGAACGCTGTTCGGCATTTATTAAAAGAAGGATTGTACAAAAATCCGGAAGTCAAGAAATGGCCGGTTAAATTGATTATTGATGTTGATCCGATTGAAATATTATAGGAGTTTAAATGCGTAAATTGTACTTATCATTTCTATTGATAATTTTACTTTTCATGAATATTATGTTACTTGGTCAGGAAAATCAAATTTTTCCTTTTGGTTTTAATAAGGCTCCACAAGCAGATACCCTGCAAAGTGTTTTAAAACTCCCCAATCCATTATTGGACAAACCAACCTTTTTATTGCCGTTGAGCACCCGGCAAATGGTAAAAAGCTGGATTTTTCAACGTCGTAATAAAATATGGTCCCAGATAAGATTAACAAGAGAAAGACGGGAATTATTAGCGGAAACTCCTGATTTTTACTTCAACTGGAATACTTCTACACCAGCACATACCAACTTTAATCTTGATTATCGGGAAAGCTCTCTGTATGAACCACAAATCGTTAGGTATTATGATTCGTTTAAAAAGTGGCGGTCGCCGCATGTGCCTATATTTAATCTTGAGGCGGTTCGATTTTTGTATCAACGATTCAATAATAATTATGGAGTGTTCCCCCAAAATAATGACTTAAATTTCGAAACCCTTAGATTTAGTCCGCGTGAATTGTTCATGATGGATATTATTTGGGAAAAACAGGTACTTAACGCCAAAGAATGGTTTGCAACTTATTTAGAAAGACACCCAAACAAGCAGATGACTTTTTTGATTTTTCAAAATCTCATCGACGAATTAAAACAGAAAGCTTTGATAGTGTCGGAGCTGACGAATGACAAATTAATGTTTTATTCTCCTGCGTTTGATGCCGTTGAATTAGTCGAAAAATTGAAGAAAAAGCTAAAAACATTAGATCCTCAAAAAGATGAAGTTAAGATCGCTCGCATAAATTATTTAATACAGGAAATTTCCGATTTATCAAGTCGAAAAGATTAAGCTAATGTCAAGTCAAACCGGAATTCTGTAATGCCGGAGAGTAGTTCAATAAATAATGGGTGTTACCAGCTTATATTGCATTTATGCAATTATAAGTACGTTCAAGTCGGGAAATTAGGGAGTTTTGAATTTGAACAGGGGTATTACATTTATACCGGGAGTCATCAAAAAACATTAAATAAACGGATTGAAAGACATCTCCGGCAGAATAAAAAACGCCATTGGCATATTGATTATCTCACGACTTGTCAAGAATTCAACAAAGTTGCTGTTTTTATTTACCGAGACTGGATAGATGAATGCCAAATTCAAAGAGAGTTTTTAGATTTTTCGAAGGCAGAAACCTCACATTCGGGTTTTGGTAATGGCGACTGCACAAATCGCTGTCAGAGCCATTTGCTTTATATGCAGCAATCTCCAATTTCCATGTTTAATAAGTGGAAGCAATATTTTTCTCAATTATCTATGATTCCACCGCTTATATTAGAGCCATCAAAATTCGACTTCTAATAGTTGTTCCGCCTTTATCACTGCCAAAAATATAAATGATGATTTTATACAATTCAGTCATTGCTTAAATTTGATAGTTCAAATTGAAAGGACTTGGAATGCCCGAATTACCGGAAGTGGAGACTATTGTAAGACAATTACGAAAGTTTTATCTGAATAAACGAATTGTTAGTATAACTGCAAAGCCGGTAATACTCTTTAAAAATGTTTCATCGCTGGAGTTTGAGGAGGCGCTCCACGGGAAGTTAATCGAGAGAATAGATCGACACGGAAAATTTATGTTTTGGAAGGTCGAAGATCTATATATTGTGTTCCACCTCGGGATGTCCGGTATCTTTATAAGAGATGTGGCCGCGTCACTTTATCCCCAACACATCCATGTGTCATTCACATTTGCGGACCAATCAAATTTATATTTTCAGGATGTACGAAAGTTTGGGAAAATTGAACTACATAGTCAGCAACCGGATTTTGCGCACCTGGGAATTGATCCAACCAAACAAAATTTTACTTTAATTAACTTAAAGAAATTATTAAATTTAAAAAAAATGAATATTAAATCTTTTTTGATGGATCAGAGAATTATTGCGGGTATTGGAAATATATATGCAAATGAAATCCTTTTCTTTTCAGGAATTAACCCTTATCGGATCGCCAGCACGCTGGAAGAGGAGGAGATTGAGAAATTATATCGGATGATTAAAAAGATTTTAACAGATGCAATAAAAAAATTTGGAACCTCTTACACGGCGTATCGAACAATAGAAGGCATTGAAGGGGATAATCAGAATTTTCTCAAGGTCTATCAAAAAATGGGAACGCCATGTCCACAGTGTGGACAGGAATTAAAAAAAGTAGTCCAAAATAGTCGCTCAACTTTTTATTGTGCAAAATGTCAGATATAGTTATGAGTAAACCAAATCCATTAATCACATTGTTAACAGATTTTGGGACCGAGGATGGCTACGTTGGTGCTATGAAGGGCGTTATTTATGGTGATTTGCCAAATGCCAATGTGGTAGACATTTCTCACCAAATAGAACCGTTTAATATAAGGCAGGCTGCGTTTTCTCTGCTTAATTATGCAATATATTATCCTGCCAATACAGTGCATGTGGTTGTGGTCGATCCCGGGGTCGGAACCTCAAGAAAGGCTCTGATTGTAAAAACTGAAAATCATTATTTTATTGGACCGGATAACGGTGTTTTTAGTTTTATTTATCAAATCCTTGATTTTTCGGTCTATGAAATTAAAAAAACTAATTTTGACAGAAAGGTGAGCCATACATTCCATGGCAGAGATATTTTCGCGCCGGTTGCAGTGAAAATTTTAAAAAATCAATCTCTTAAGTCATTTGCGGAACCGACAAATTCCTATGTTTCATTTTATGAACAATATCAAAGATTTTCGGAAAATAAACTCCGGTTAAAAGTTGTTCATGTTGATCATTTCGGAAATTTAATACTGAATTTCAACAGGCAGGATTGGAAAAATATTGGACAACCTACAGAAACCAAATTGTTGTTAGACCGTGGTTTTTTGTACGGTATAAAAGAGACCTTCGGGGATGAAAAGGAGGGACAGGTGTTAACACTCTGGGATAGCAGCGGATATTTACAAATTGCCCAGAATAAAGGAAATGCTTCTCAGTTGCTGGGGATGGCAGTAGGGGATGAAATTGAGGTAGAAATATTTTAAAAGTTTTAAATAAACTATCCTTCAATCTAAATATGAAATGACTATGCTCGGGCGAAAACCGGATATAAAAAAGAATTATAAAACCATGATAGGCGTTGTTTTGCTTGCATTTTTGCTCTGGTTTATGGTGAAAATGAACAGCACTTATGAGCATGAATACAATGTTCCCATTCGATATGTTAATTTGGATGAGGATCGAATTTTTCAGCAAAAACAGTCGGCAACCGCCCGAGTTGAATTTGTTGGAAAAGGAAAAGACCTGTTAAGGCTTTCTTTTTATGATATCAGCTATGAGATTGACCTATCCGGTGTTCGCAGCAAAACGCAATTGGACCTATCCGAACATCCCGAATATGTTAAATATCCGACTGATCTCGATTTGTCTGTTAAATCCATAATTCGTCCCCGGGTGTTAGAAATTGTTTTAGAAGAAAAGATTGATAAGAAGCTACCAGTGTATGTTAATTATGAATTGGAGACACCCCCTGGCTATATTTTAGTAGATGTCAATCCCAATCCGGATTCTATCCTGGTTACAGGGCCGAAATCCATGTTCAGTCAACTTGACAGCATACCAACTGAGAATCGAGAATTTAAAGCTGAAATGAAACTAATTCAGGAACCATTTTCAATAAAAAAGTCTGAGAATTATTATGCCGAATATCAACCGGATTTTGTAGAGGTTTCGTTTGATATTCAACGGCTTGCAGAAAAGGAAATCGAAAATGTCCCGGTGACTGTGATAAATACTCCTAATGATTTTCAAGTGATTCCCTTACCATCGGCAGCAACTGTTTATGTAAAAGGTGGAGAAAAGATTCTTGCCGATCTGAATGCGTCTGACTTTGAGATACAAATAAATTTCAAAAAGGTATGGGAGCCTAAAATTCAAAGTTTTAAAGCAAATTTAATTACCGATGCCGATATTTTATACATGGAAACTCAACCCCCCGAATTTGAGTTAATTGTTCAGAAAGAAAAGTCTGGTAATTGAGCAAAAGTATGAATGAAACACTTAGATATATTTTGGGGATTGAAACAAGTTGTGATGAAACGTCCGCAGCAGTGATTACTCCCCAAAAAGTATTGTCGAATGTAATTTCTTCGCAGGAAATACATTTACAGTTTGGTGGGGTGGTGCCTGAATTAGCCTCTCGCGCCCATTTGAAAAAAATTATCCCAATTGTAGATCAAGCGATAAGCCGTGCGCAAATAAAATTTTCGCAATTGGACGGTATCGCGGTAACCAATGGTCCGGGACTTATTGGCGCTTTACTTGTAGGCGTCAATTATGCCAAGGGACTTTCTCTCGGACTAAAAATTCCTTTTAGAGGAGTGAATCATATTGAAGGGCATATATATGGTAATTTTTTAGATGGCAGCCAAATTCAAATGCCATTTATCTGCTTGATTGTATCAGGCGGACATACCCAGATAGTTCTAGTTCAGGATCATGCAAATTATAAGATTTTGGGCGAAACACGGGATGATGCTGTAGGGGAGGCATTTGATAAGGTAGCAAAATTGTTGAATTTACCATATCCGGGAGGGCCGGAAATAGACAAACGAGCCACTGAAGGAAATGCTGATTATGTTAGTTTCCCAAGGGCGATGATGAAAAATAATAACTTAGATTTTAGCTACAGCGGTCTCAAAACTGCAGTTTTAAACTTTGTTCGCGAACATGGTGAGAAATTTGTTTCGGATAGACTTAACGACATTTGTGCATCATTTCAAAAAGCTGCCGTGGAAGTTTTAGTGAAGAAAACTGTTCAAGCGGCAAGAACCTATCAAATACGGAATATTGCGTTAGCGGGAGGTGTAGCAGCGAATTCTCTGTTACGTAGCTGGATGCAAGAGCAAGCCGGTAATTTTAATTTAAATGTCTATTTTCCACCCATGAAGTACTGTACAGATAATGCTGCCATGATTGCCCGTGCCGGTTACGAGCATCTACGGAAGTCAAGAGTTAGTTCGCTGGATATTAATGCGTTTCCTTCCATGCGTTTGGATGCAGAAGGCAAGGAGAAGCATGGTTAAAGATTTATTTTTAAACCTCTCCATTCCGGGTTGGTTGTTTTTCATTATTATTTGGATTCTTATTTTTGTGGCTGTTTTTTATTATCGGAAAACACTACCGCCGCTTTCCGGATTCAGGCAAATATTTCTCTCTGTTTTGAGAAGTTTAATATTAACCATTGTGGTATTTTTACTACTGCAACCAATACTTCATATCATTTTCGAGCAGCAAGAATCACCTGTAGTGGCAATTTTACTGGATAATTCCAAAAGTATGACCATAGAAGATGATTTCGGAAAACGTTCGGATTCGTTAAATTATATCCTTCGGGAAACTAATTTTGTACAATTTGAGGATAGTGTTCAATTTCCCACATTTACTTTTCAAGATTCTATCAAAAATTATGGTGGTGATTCTCTCCGTTTCGACGGAAAGCAAACAAATATTTCTCAGGCAATCAAAAATGCGCAGGATAGCCTGCTGCAGAAAAATCTTCAGGCGATGGTGTTAGTTTCAGACGGTCAGTTTAATCAGGGAGTGAATCCTTTAAA
This sequence comes from uncultured Calditrichaceae bacterium, assembly GCA_964627635.1. Taxonomy (GTDB): domain Bacteria; phylum Calditrichota; class Calditrichia; order RBG-13-44-9; family RBG-13-44-9; genus CAZVKP01. Next base: position 7,890 of record CAZVKP010000007.1, read on the forward strand.
TGAAGCCGAAGATAGCGCCATCCCGATACATACCGTGGGTATCGGAGACAGCACGATTGGCAAAGACATTCGCATCTCAGGATTACAGGTTAATCGAGTGGCTTATGCGAATGAAGAAATACCGGTTAACGTCCGATTGATACAGCGTGGATTTGAGAAAGGTGACGTCGTTGTTCAACTAAAAAAGGGAAATAAGTTGGTCGAAGCTAAAACGGTGGATCTTCCTGAAAGTGGTTTCGAGCAACAAATTGAATTTAAACTGCAATTGGAAAAACCCGGTAGTTATCGGTATGTGGTTGAGATTAATCCGAGAAACGAAGAGAAAACATCCGAAAACAATTCAAAATCCTATTTGCTGAATGTGCTAAGAAATAAAATGAGAGTATTGCTTATAAGCGGATCTCCCACCTTCGACCAGCGAATCCTGACTTATGTTTTAAAAGAACTGACCGATATGGAATTAACCGTTTTAACTGAAAAAAGCACGGGTAATTACTACGAAAATGAATTCAGGAAAATACAGACAGATTCTCAGGATGTGTTCATATTTCTTGGATTCCCAACCAATATGAGCAGCGGTTCTCACTTAAAAGAAATTTTTGATTCAATTCAGAAAAATAATGCGGCGCTATTTCTTTTTCTCAATGAATTTACTCAATTACAAAAATTAAAATCCTGGAATAACTATTTGCCACTTCCGCTCAATTCAGGTTTAAATAAAAGGAACAATATTCCGGTACAATTAACCAGTGGTGGTCGTCTGCACCCGGTCAGCAGAATAGAGGAGCTATCCGGTCAGGTTCTATCATTTTGGAATGATCTACCGCCAGTCACAAGTTTTGGGAAGGGAGTTAGAATCAAGGATGGTACTCAGACGTTGCTCCGGGAGAAAACCCAGGGAGAGAATAATTTCCCACTTTTATTAGCCTCTGTTCGAAAAGATGTAAAGATGCTGGTATTTGCTGTTGCAGATTTTAACACCTGGCACCTGCAGCTACAGGATGACCCTGAGCGGGATAATTTTTTTAAATTATTCATGGAACGATCAGTTAAGTGGCTGTTCAATAAAGAAGATATCCAGAGGATACAAATCCAGCCAGATAAGGAAGTTTACCAAATCGGTGAGACTGTTCAATTTTCAGGAGAAGTCTTCGATGAATTTTACAATCCTCTTAATGATGCAGAAGTAGAAATCCAAATTCAAACCAGTGAATTTAAACAAAATGATATTTTTACTGAGCAAAACGGATTTTATCGCTATCAAACCTCCGGCTTGCCACCTGGTACTTATCAGTTTAAGATTAGGGCAACAGATGGAGAACGAGTGATTGGGACAAAAAATGGCAGGTTCATCATAGAGGAATTGGAACTCGAAATGCGTCAGACTGAGGCGAATATTACGCTGATGAAAGAAATTGCATCGAGAAGTGGCGGGGAATTTTGGAGTGCCAGGGAATTTGTAAATAATTTAGAAGAATTTCAAAAGTTTAAGCAGCAAATTCGTTTAACCAACATGGAATATGTGGTTTGGGATAAAATTTATTGGCTCATAGCTGTTATTGTACTACTTTCTCTGGAATGGTTTTTTAGAAAACGGTGGGGCTTGTTATAGCTTTAAATCCATAAGTTGAAGTGTTCTAAAACCGGATTCAATTCCACTGTTATATCGTTTTTAGTTTGTGCAATTAAATCTTTGGAATTCCCATACTGTTTAAAATATTCAATCTCCAAATTTGGTGATTAAGATTATATTGTGCCGGGCATTTTCTTTTATTCTCGTAATGCAAGAAGCTTTAGTGAATCAAAGTTTTTACACATTTCCATATTTTAATGCTCTGTGGGGCAAACAGAATGTTCGCCCCACGTATATTTTAATCTCATTTATTTGAAATCTTTGCCCGCATGGAATCCCAGTACATATAGATGCAAATGACTACAAACATCAAAAATCCCAGGGCTTCCGCCCCTGCAGACTCTGTCCAGTGCCGGTAAGAATCTCCGATTGTACCAACAATAGTCCAGTCCGGATGAATGAGTTGTTTTCCGAAAAATATGATAAAAGCTGAAATTACGCCCATGATGGCACCACCGGCAATGAAACCGGAGGCGATTAAAGTACCACGCTCCCGTCGTGCGGTATTCAATTCTTCTTCTTTAGATCGGCTGGTAACTAAATAAGCGATAAATCCACCAATTAAAATTGGTGTATTCAGGTGGATAGGCAAATACATTCCCAGTGCAAACGGTAATGCCGGCACACTGACCATCTCTAAAATAATCGCCATAAAAATACCTGCCATATATGCTAACCAGGGTGCGGGTTGATTGGACATTAGCGGTTCCAATACTGCCGCCATTGCTGAAGCTTGTGGTGCTTCCAAGCCACCCGGACCAAAACCATAAGTTTTATAAAGCACTAAGATAACGATTCCCACTGCTGCTGCGGAAAACAGGGTACCAAGAAATTTATAGCGTTCCTGAGTGCGGGGTGTGGTTCCCAGCCAATATCCGATTTTGAGGTCGGTGATAAATCCACCCGCCATTGACAGTGCAGTACAAACTACTCCTCCGATGATCAGGGCAGCAAGCATCCCACTCTCTCCGGAAAGACCCACTCTCACCAAAATGACAGAGGAGAGGATGAGAGTCATTAATGTCATTCCGGAAACCGGATTGGTTCCCACAATAGCAATCGCCCGCGCTGCAACTGTGGTAAATAAAAAGGAGATGATGGCTACGATCAATAAACCTACAATTGCAAATCCCACTTTACTTACCACGCCCAACGCAAAGAAAATAAAAATCCCGAACAGAGATAGGACTAATAATGTTAACACCCATTTCATCCTAATATCTAATTGCGTTCGGATTAAATTATTTTGTTCATGGGTAATGCTGCCGCCAAAAATCTCCTCTTTTGCTAATTTAAAGGCACCTACAATAATACGCCAGGATTTGATGATACCGATAATACCGGCAGCAGCAATTCCGCCTATTCCAACATGGCGGACAAAATCATAAAAAATATTTAATGGTGTCATTTCTGAAATGGGTTGGGAGGATTGTAAAATTGGCTGGGGAATGTACTGACCCACAAAATAGACCATCGGAATAAGCACCCACCAGGCAAGAAATGAACCTGCAGCGATAATTAATGCATACCGTAGACCCACAATATAACCCAGTCCCATTACTGCAGCGCCAATATTTAAGCGAAATTCAAGTTTTACAGTATCCGCCAAAGTTTTTCCCCACCCGAAAACGGTCGTTGAAACCACTTCTTTCCAGGTTTCAAAAGAGGCGACAATAAAATCGTAAAGACCTCCAATTGCAGCAGCTTTAAGAAGAATCTTGGCCTGTTCGCCGCCTGCTTCACCGGCAATCAATACTTCGGTGGTGGCGGTGGCTTCCGGAAATGGGAATTCCCCATGCATATCCTTGACGAAATATTTCCGAAATGGGATCAGAAATACAATGCCTAAAAATCCGCCAAACAGGGATGCCAGAAAAATTTGAAAGAAACTGGCATCTAATCCCAAAATGTATAATGCCGGGATAGTGAATATCGCACCGGCAACGATTACACCGGAAGCAGCGCCAATGGATTGAATAATTACATTTTCTGAAAGGGAGTTTTTTCTTTTCAGAAATACCGATAAACCCACTGCAAGAATAGCAATAGGTATTGCCGCTTCAAAAACTTGTCCTATTTTCAATCCTAAATAGGCGGCGGCAGCAGAAAATAAAATAGCATAAAAAATACCCCAAAACAGCGAATATGGGGTAACTTCAGGTAAAAATTCATTGTGAGAAACAACCGGAGTATATTCTTCTCCGGGTTTTAGTTTTCTGTACGCATTTGGCGGAAGTCCGCGTTTGGTTGGTTCCATTTCATGCCTCCTCGTATTTGCCTCTACAACTGTTTTATTTCCTTGAAAATTTTGAACTAAGATAAAAAACTGCCAAAATAAAGTAAAGAAAAATATTTTTAAGCATTTTGAATGATTCACTGAAATTAATCAGCTACAGACGAAAAAAATTGTGTAATTCTTGATAAGTTGATTGGCTAATTTTAAGTGTTTTTTGAAAATATGCTTAAGTAGTAGAGCATAATTTTACGGTTTTTCCCAATACAAATAAGCGGAAATGAGCTTTCTTAGGATTGATTATTTCTGGAAGGTTGCAATTAAATTCCTACAACAGTTTTTTAACCACTTACCAATGCTTAAAAAGCTGAAACTTACTGGTAACTAAAAGAATAAATGTCTTTATAAAATTCTTCTTTAGATAACCCCGAAAATACATTATATTTCAAAGTTCTGGTGAGGGGATTCATGAAACCAATACATATCTTTATTATTTTAGTTTCAGCTATCCTGATTCCGTTGTTTATTTTCGGTCAGGAGGGTTCTCAATTTCAGGAAATTGAAGACCTGCTTATCAGTATTCGTTTAAATCGCGGCGATATTCTATATTCCGATAGTTTTAACACCTATAATCAGACTTTTCAACGCCTGCAACAAGATGAGAGCGGCAGGGCAGTGACCGATGCAGAAAGAAATAAACTTCAGCAAATAGAATATAAATTACGGGAGATAAATCAGGCGACTGAAAAAGTGCGACCTTATTTTAGCAGTATTTTCGCAGCCCGCGACAAGGCAATATCCGATGGCGCAAGTGATTTTGCTCCCCAACTGTTCCGGCGAGCTGAATCCTCGCTGCAGAAAGCGGCAATACAGTTACGAAATGAAGTTTCTTCCAATGTAGATGAGAAATTAACAAAGATATTAAATCTTTACCGAAAAGCTCATTTCCAAGCAATTCAAAATAAACTTTTAAGTGAAGTGCGGATTTTAATAGAAGAATCAAAAGATCTGGATGCTGAGAAATATGCCCCCAGAACCTATCTTATGGTGACGGAGCTTTTGTCTGAAGTGGAAAACATCTTAAATCGTAATCAATTTAATAATCCCAACCTTCAGGATAAGGCAGCACAATTATCTGAAGAGAGCCAACACTTATTGTATATTACCCAGTTGGCAAACGATATTGAATCTCACGATGCCAATTTTGAAGATTACATTTTAAAATTGGAAAATCTTGTTGCTGAAACCGCAGCACTTTTCGATTATGAACCCAATTTTTCACAAGGTATTGAACCAGTATTGGAGAATATTGAAATTTCTGTTCAGGAACTTCAGGATCAAAACCAACAACTCAAAGTAAAAAACTTACAATTAAGAGATTCCTTAAAACACTTGAATGAAGAGATTGTCACTCTTGAGGAAAAGTTGGGACATCAGAAAACTGTGGTTCAAAAAATAGAAAGGTTGAAACAAGAGTTTTCTGATTCTCCGGTAAAAATTACTAAAAGACCAGGCAAAGTAGTATACCATTTGAATGGAATCCAATTTCAGCCAGGAAAGTATATGATCGAAGAACGGTATCCACCTATTCTTCAAAGAATTGGTGAATCGCTACAAAAGTTTCCAGAACAGAATATTACGGTTAGATTGGGTCAAGTATTTAGCGGTAATATGGATTATAGCAAGACTTTGGCAGATCAACGTGCGAAAGCTGTGGCATTCATCATTCAGTCGACTGCCTATATTAGTGATCAACGAATTCGGTTTGAAGGGGTAATGATTGAAGACAAAAACGATAACGGGCATGCCGTGGTAGAAATTCTGGTAGACCTTAAATAATTCGATTTTTTGATATTCGCAAATTTGTGTTGAATTTTAAGTAAAATTATTTATATTAATAGAAGAATTAATTATACTTGATTGGAAAAAAGATGTGTTTAGCTGTACCCATGAAATTGAAAAAACGTGATGGGGACATTGGAACCGCAGAACTTGGAGGCGTGGAAAGGCAAATTAACCTGATGATGTTATCCGATGCAGAAGTAGGGGAATATGTAATTGTCCACGCCGGTTTTGCCATTCAAAAATTGGATGAAGATGAAGCTCAGAAAACGCTTGATTTATTAAGACAGATGAGTGAAGATTTTTCCGATAATCCTGATCTCGATTTTGCTAATTTGACTAATAATTCAAACTCAGATAAAAATACCGATTAATTTGAATCGGTTGGTTATACATTTCCAATTTAATGATATTACGTAAACGTATTTATGTGCGTGGGGTGGTACAAGGGGTTGGCTTTCGCCCGTTTGTTTATAATTTAGCAAAACGATTAAACATCACTGGTTATGTTTTAAATAATTCTTATGGTGTGATTATCGAAGCCCAGGCAAAGAAACCTGATCTGACTAAATTTATAAATAATTTACAGAATAATCCTCCGGTTCTGGCTCAGATCTACGAATTTGAAACATTCGATATTCCGGTGGCAGATGAGCCTGCATTTACCATCCGAAAAAGCAATGAGCATCAAGAAAAATTTACGCTGGTTTCTCCGGATATTTCAATATGCAATGATTGCTTAAATGAATTGTTTGATCCGGAGAATCGGCGATACCGTTATCCGTTTATCAATTGCACAAATTGTGGACCCCGCTATACCATTATTCAGGATATTCCATACGACAGAGCCAATACGACCATGAGCATATTCCGGATGTGTGATACTTGCCAAAAGGAATATGAGAATCCGCAAGATCGACGTTTTCATGCTCAGCCCAATGCGTGTCCCGAGTGCGGACCTAAAATTCAGTTGCTGAATCGAGAGGGAAAAACCGTATCAGGTGATTCTATCACTAACACAATTGAGTTTTTAAAACAAGGAAAAATTATTGCGATTAAAGGGTTGGGCGGTTTCCACCTGGCAGTTGATGCGTTGAATGAAAATGCAGTTCAGGAACTTCGGGAAAGAAAAAACCGGTACGAAAAACCATTTGCCGTAATGAGTGAGAGCATTGCATCTATAGAACACTTTGCGCATATGAATGATCAGGAAAAAGAGATTTTATTATCACCTCAAAGGCCGATTTGCCTTTTGAAGAATAAATATCCCAATGCCTTGGCGTCCTCAGTTTCGCCGGATAATGAATATTTCGGTGTTATGTTACCATATACACCTCTCCATTATTTATTAATGAGAGAGGGAGATTTTCAGGCCCTTGTAATGACCAGTGGTAACAAGAGTGAGGAACCGATTGTTTACGAGAATGAAGTTGCCTTCGAACAACTAGGAAGAATAGCAGATTATTTTCTTTTGAATAATCGCGACATTTACCAACGGGCAGATGATTCTGTGGTTCGTTTGATGAATAGCCGAAGTTCTCATGTCCGGCGAAGCAGGGGGTTTGTGCCCCTACCCGTTTTTGTGAAGCGTGAATTACCATCGGTGTTAGCTGTAGGAGGCGAGCTTAAAAACACACTGTGTTTGAATAAAAATAATCATTTCTTTTTGAGCCAGCATATTGGTGATTTAGAAAATATGGAAACGCTCGAATTTTTTGAAGAAGCCGTATCACATTTGCAAAAAATCATTGATATCTCACCAAAATTAATGGCTTATGACCCGCATCCGGAATACCTTTCAACCAAATGGGCTTTACAGCAAAATGAATTACCGGTGACATATATTCAGCATCATCATGCGCATATTGGTGCTTGTATGTCAGAATATAGTTTAACCAATAAGGTTATTGGATTTTCAATGGACGGAACCGGCTATGGATTGGATGGTACCATTTGGGGCGGAGAAGTGCTCGTTGCTGATGAGATTGAGTTTAAAAGAGTAGGGCATCTGAGAACAGTTCCGATGCCTGGTGGTGAAAAAGCCATAAAGGAGCCCTGGCGAATGGCAACCGGATATTGCCGGAAGTGTGATATTAATTTGGACATCAATCGCAGGTTTGCTGATGTTACTGATAAAGAAGCCGGTTTGGTTAAGACCATGCTGGAGAAGCAAATTCACTCGCCGTTAACCAGTAGCTGTGGTCGCTTGTTCGATGCAGTGGCGGCGCTGGTTGGGCTGAGACACCGTGTGGGGTATGAGGGACAGGCGGCTATGCAATTAGAGGCATTATTAAGTGAAGCCGATACCTCTCTAAAACAGGCGTATTCGTTTGATCTGGTTGAAGATCAGGATGAAACCGTCATCGATTGGCAGCCCATGTTCACAGAATTAATGGAAGATTTAAACAATGGAGTGTCAAAAGGAAAAATGAGCTTTAAATTTCACCGTGGTCTTGTTGAGATATTGGTTGTATTTGCAGAAAAATTAAGAAAATTATACGATCTGAATAGAGTTGTGATAAGTGGGGGATGTTTTCAGAACCGTTTCCTGACGGAAGTGTTGGTACATCGTTTGGAAGAGGCAAATTTTGAGGTGTTTTACCACACCATAGTACCACCAAATGATGGAGGACTTTCGCTGGGACAGGCATATATTGCTGCTCATCGACTTAAAGAAGGAAAAATGTCATGAAATATTTAGATGAATTTCGAGATAAAAATGTGGTGAAAAGTATCATTCCTCGCATTCGAAAAATCGCTCAGGATGTCAACGATGTTAAATTTATGGAAGTCTGCGGAACCCATACCATGGCAATTGCACGTTTTGGCATAAAACAGTTTCTTCCGGAAAATATCGATCTTATTTCCGGACCGGGATGCCCGGTTTGCGTAACACCTAATTATTTCCTGGACCATGCAATTGCAATTGCTCGTTTACCAAATGTAATAATAACTACATTTGGTGATATGATGAGGGTTCCTGGGTCGTCCAGCAGTTTGGAAAAAGAGAAAGCAGCGGGGCGAGACATCCGGGTAGTATATTCAACAACTGACGCATTGCGTCTGGCTCAAAAGTCTCCGGAAAAGCACATTGTGTTTTTGGGTGTCGGTTTCGAAACAACTGTTCCTACAATCGCTGCATCTATCATAATGGCAAAAAATAACAATTTAAAAAACTTTTCGGTGCTTTGTGCTCATAAAACCATGCCCAGACCAATGGAAATTTTGGCCTCTGCCAATGATGTTCAGTTGGATGGATATATTTGTCCCGCGCATGTTACAGCTATTGCCGGAGCGAAAATTTATCAATTTTTAGCAGAAAAATACGGTAAGGCTTGCGTTGTGGCTGGTTTTGAGCCGGTGGATATTTTGCAGGGAATATTGTTACTATTGGAGCAGCACCGTGACAAAAATCCTATTGTGGAGAATCAGTACAATCGTGTGGCTACCTGGGAAGGCAATATTGAAGCTCAGAATATGATAAATGAAGTGATGCAGCCTTGTGATGCAGAATGGCGGGGAATTGGATGGATACCGGAAAGTGGATTGGAAATACGCCCCGAATACCAGGAGTTTGATGCGGCAAATCATTTTAAGGTGGAGATTGAACATACAAAAGAAAATCCCGGATGTATCTGTGGTCAGGTAATGAAAGGTGTCAGTAAACCGATTGAATGTAAACTTTTTGGCAAAGTATGTACTCCTGAAAGCCCTGTTGGAGCATGCATGGTTTCCAGCGAAGGTACATGTGCTGCCTATTATCGATATGCGAGGGAGATTTAATTTTGCAAAACACAATTGAAAATGAAAGAATTTTAAAATTATGAAAGATGATACCATTCTACTTGCTCATGGAAGTGGTGGAAGGTTATCCCACCAATTAATTCAGGACCTCTTCCTGCCTATATTAAAAAATCCGATGCTTGAAACCCTGGATGACGGTTGCATAATAAACTTAAAGGCAGATAAATTGGTTATGACGACTGATTCTTATGTGGTCGATCCGATTTTCTTCCCAGGGGGCGATATTGGGAAATTAGCAGTTTCCGGTACAGTGAATGATTTGGCAGTAATGGGTGCTCTTCCTCTATTCATCAGCCTTTCTTTTATAATTGAGGAGGGTTTTCCTGTATCAGATCTAAAGAAGATTTTAAGATCGATTCGGAATACTTGTGAAACGGCGCAGGTTCAGGTGGTAACGGGTGATACCAAAGTTGTACAACGCGGCAGCGCTGATAAAATATTTATTAATACCACCGGAATTGGAGAATTATCAAAAAATTTCAGAATAAACCGTGAAATTCAGCAGGGAGATAAAGTTGTCATCAACGGGACAATTGGAGATCATGGCACAACCATTATGGCGGAACGGGATGGACTGAAAATGGAGGGAAATTTGCAATCGGATTGTGCTCCGTTGGCAGAACTGATTCAATCAGTCTGGAGTTTTGGGGAAAAGATCCGCGTGATGAGAGATCCGACCCGGGGAGGTGTTGCAACAGTTTTAAATGAAATTGTCGAAAACCATTCACATGGAATAATAATAAATCAGAATGATATTCCGGTTCGACAAGAAGTAAAAGGATTATGCGAAATTTTAGGCTTGGATCCGCTTTACATTGCCAATGAAGGTAAGGTGATAATGGTAGTAGCGCCTGACGCTGTTCAGGACTTGGTAAGAACACTTAAGATACATCCACTTGGAGAGAATGCGAGCATCATAGGTGAAGTTACTGCCCAACATCCCTCAAAAGTGGTATTAAAATCCGATTTTGGTGGTAAGCGTGTTATAGATATGCTCACCGGAGAACAGTTACCCAGGATTTGTTAATATAAATTGTCACTTTTTAAAATTATTGATATAAATTTTATCATATATAGGAATAAATTTATTTTATTATTTTTAAACTCGGAAATTCCTATTAGATAAGCATCCAATTTTACTTGATTTAAGTGTCCCTAAATTTTCCTTTGTTGGATGGCATAAAGGTTGCTTTTTCATGATCTATAGAAAAAGTAATTTGGAGCTATTTTGCAGAAAGAGAGATTACTCATTGCTGACGCGGATATAGATGTCGGTCAAAGTATTTATGAATTTTTAAAAGATGATTACGACATCTGTTTTACCAGCGATGGGCAGCAAATCTATTCCCTTGTTGAACAGAAAAATATTCAGTTAGTCATTACCGATATCGAACTTCCCAACATTTACATTTATCAGTTGTTGAATCAAATAAAGGAATATCATCCGGAAATACCAATCATTATTATGTATGTTTATTGTGATTATACGCAAGAAATGGAAGATTATATTAGACAAATGGCAGATGCCATTTTCCTAAAACCGTTTGATCTCCAAGAATTAAAGAAAAGAATTGATTTACTTTTAAAGATCAATAAGATATCAAAAAACCCCTAAATTGAATTTCCTTTGTGATATAGCAATGATTAATCCAATGGCTGACACATTTTTAATTGAAAATATTCCTGGTGCTCAATACTTTTCGAAATCTGTTAAAATCATTAATTTTGGGAATAATTTCATAATAAAAGATTTTTTTATTGACTTAAATTATTTAATATATTATCATTAAAAGTCTTTTAAGACCAATTTTTAAAAATCTCTATAATTAATTTTATAATTATTGATTGATTTTACAGTTTGGAGTAAAGGAAAGAGGTTTAATTATTTGTTTTTAAGCCGGTAAGCCAAATGAGGATTGGTATAATAGCTTATTACAAATAATCGAGAGGGGCAACGGTCTACAGAATTGGTTTTGTTGTAAATCCCTGCAAGTGGTGGGGTTTTACTTAAGTGCAGGATGCATATTTTTGTATATAGTTATTAAGTATCCATGAGCGAAGTGGGATTACTTTTTGAACCACGCGTACGCTTTTGATATTACAGAACCTGTTTTTATTCCGAATACGTGAAAGACAGTTGTTTCCTTCCATTTTAAGATTTAGCTATTTTATAGTACCTGTTGCAGAATACTAATGCTTATTGATCTTTCATGAAGTTAAATGTCCATCAATTAATTTGTTTGAGCGTAACCGGTGAAATCGATCACCCAACTTTACGAAAAACCGGTTATGTGATCAATTCTCAGGGAAAAGTAGAAGTGTATCCCAGTGTGGGAGGAATTACGTATAATGCGCATATTGGACAACCGGCAGTGGGGTGGATGGCAGATCATGTGGAACCGGGAGTGAGTATTGTGAACACCGGGCGTTCGGTGGGAGAGTTTTCACCAAATGGTGCCCTGAATGTTCTGGCATGTGTCGGTAATTCTGCTGAAGTGGTGTCAGGTGATGCTAAAAGTGAAAAAGGGGTTGTGACAGGTAAACATGGCGGAATCGATCATGTCATGGTCGATTTTGATAGGGAAGTACTAGAGAAAATGACCATTGGAGACAAAATTAAAATAAAGTCATTTGGGGTCGGTTTGCGGTTGCAGGACTATTACCCTGATATATTGGCTATGAATCTTGATCCCACATTACTTGAAAAAATGCATATTCAGGAAAAGGAACAAATAGAGGTAGGTGTAACTCATATTATTCCGGCTAAGTTAATGGGTGCAGGGCTGGGAAGTGCTTCTGCCCACTCAGGGGATTATGATATTCAGATTTTTGATGATAAAGCTATAAAAAAATATAAATTAAATGACTTAAGATTTGGCGATTTTGTGGCGATAATAGACTCGGATGCTTCACATGGATGGATTTACAGGGAAGGAGCTGTTACGATAGGCGTTATTGCACATTCGAATAGCGTCATATCAGGTCACGGACCAGGGGTTACCACATTATTAACCTCTTCAATTGGTAAAATAAA
>CAZVKP010000008.1:0-20259 GCA_964627635.1 uncultured Calditrichaceae bacterium
CGGAATGGATGTCGTGACCGCAGATGGTCAACTGGTGCGGGCGAGTAGCAACGAAAACACCGATCTTTTCTGGGGACTGCGAGGTGGTGGCGGGAACTTCGGTGTCGTGACCGGCATCGATTACACGCTCTATCCGGTCGGACCGGAAATTGTCGGCGGTCTGGTAGCCTGGCCTGCGAGCGAGGCGTCTAATGTACTCGCTCTGTACCGGACACTCGCCGAGAAGGCTCCCCCCGAACTCACGCTTGTCGCACTTCTGCGCCTGGCGCCCCCTGCACCGTGGCTTCCCAAGGACATGCATGGGAAACCCATCGTCGCTTTGCTTGCCTGCCATAGCGGGAATCCCGAGGAGGGAGAGAAAGCCGTTGCGCCCATCAAGTCATTCGGCAACCCCATCGGCGATGTCCTGGTGCGTCGGCCCTACGTGCAATTGCAGTCCCTGCTCGATGCTACGCAGCCGAAGGGTCGGCGCTATTATTGGAAGAGCGAATACCTTCCGGGCATTGAGCCGGCCCTGTCTGAAAAGGTTATCGAACATGCGGCAAAAATCATATCGCCTCACTCGTCAGTGATCCTGTTCCAAATTGATGGTGCTTTGAATCGACTCGACGACAAGCACTCTCCTGTTGGTAACCGAGACGCGCGCTACGTGCTCAACATCGGCGGGGCGTGGGAGCAGGCTTTCAATGATACGTCAAACATCGAGTGGGCGCGCCAGGCGTGGAATGACATGAAAGCGTTCTCAACAGGGGGCACCTACATTAACTTCCTGACGGAGGACGAAGGTCCCGAGCGCATCGAGGCAGCCCTCGGCAAAGGACTCCGGCGGCTTGCCGAGGTTAAAGCGAAATGGGATCCGCAGAATGTGTTTCGCACCAACCGGAATATCAAACCTGCGTAGGCACTGTACCGAACAACGGTGAGTAAACTGAACACCAGATCGCGATGCCTGGTTTATTATGCTGAGTATTTTCTTGTTTACCGGCGCCGGTTATGCTTGAGTTGAGCAGCGATGAACCAGGCTGGCTTGATGTATCTCTTATGAAGGAATTCGTCCGGTATTTTATCAGCCATTCTGATGAAATTTATATGGGAAATCCAGCAATTCCGAAACAGGAAAAAGCGATGTAAAAAAGCAGGACGATAGCCGACGAGCTGCTGTCTCATCTTTTAATGTACTGATATTTGATCATCAAAAACGATGCAAAAAATCATCCACATTCATCAAAAAAAATATATTAAAAATATTTGACCGTTTCGGTTAATACACCCGCCGCCCGGCTGAGCTTTTTGATAGTTTGATATCCCGTAAGGCAGATTCTTTTATACGGATTTCCAGCGTAAAAAAACTGTAACCTTGTGGATTTGGTCCCCAGGCAAAGGACATTTCCCAACAATGGAGATCCCGGTAAATATTAAAACTTTGATAATTAATTTGCTTTTTTATGAGGTCAATATTGGCGTTGTATTGTACACGCCAGTTTGGAGTGAGTTCTATTCTACCGGAAAGATTCACATCGAAACGCTGACGAACATTATTAATATCACTTCGATCTAGGCTGTAATTAAAATTCGCCGTAAGATCCCAGGGGAGTTTAAAATCTTTCAACCCTTCCATTAACGGGTCTCGCCCGATCGTCGGTCCTTCCTCATATGCTTCACCAGGCACTTCCCCTTCGGTGGTGTCCGGTTTCTCTTCCTCTTTTTTTTCGGGAGGTTTCAAATGAACTCTTGCATTTAATTGCACCCTAAGGAGTCTTGGTAAGCCAAATCCGTCTTCCCACACAAATTCATTTCGGGATCCTCTGCCACTATGGCCTGCCTTGTAAAAACTGTGAGTAGTTGATACTGAAAAATCAAAATTTCTGGAAGCACTGGCTCTCAAACTGCTTCGAATATTGCTCCACTTTAAACTATCTGCAATAAAGTTATATGATGAGCTAAAATTCAGGGTGAATAGATCGATCTTCTTTTCCTCGCCCTCTTGCATCATTTTCCCCTGAAAAAGATTGCTGATCGATATGTTCATGCGGCGTGATTCTGATGAAGAAGTCCCGCCGAAAGGATTGCCGGCAAATCGATCCCGCGTTATTCTTTGGCCAGTGGTATCCCGGAAAGTTTGTGCGTAACCAAAACTGGGATCAGTAAAATCAGGACTAAAAGAAAAGCTGATGCGCGGATCCATTTTATGGCGTATTATTTTAATTGGTGAAAATGGCAGTTCAAACAAACCATAAATGGTAGTGGCGGCGCCAATACTGGTGTTAAACGTGTGTCGGGCGCGGAAACCGCTGACGGTATCTGCCACTGTATTATTCAGAGAATCGACAAAAGTATGGTCTAAATATTCCGGTACCCATAATTCTTCAAATCGGGCACTTTGATTGTATTTTATATAATTAAAAATTTTGTGGTTAAAAGATAAACTTCCGGAATGGCGCCATGCTAATTCAGTTTGCTTTAAGAAAGTGGAATCTGACTGGAGTCGCTTGCTGCCCGATGACACAAAATTACTGTTATAGTCATAATAAATATCATGATACCATTTCTTATCACGGGTCTTTTGCGGATCATAGGGAATTAAATTGGATTGAGTGTGACTAAAAGCCAGCCGGGGAAATGTGTAACTTAAATTACCGTTCTGTAAATTTTCATCTCGGCTAACACTTGCGGTTATTGAATTTTTTGAAGATGGCCATCGCTTGGATAATGTGGCATTGGTGGTTAATAATTGATTTAGGCGATCCTGTTGATTATGTGATATATCCTGTAAAAATTGTTTGTCACTCACAAATGAGCCCGATGCATTTAAATTCATAGTTTCACTCAATGTCTGGTTATGCCGGAAATTCAGGCTCCAACGCTGCCGCTTTTCACCAGTGGTGACGTCTTTCGGGGCAAAACGGCCGTTTACATTGCCGCTGAATGAATATCTTTTACGATAGCGGAGCTCCCCTTCGTAAGCCACTCCGGTTCTTTCGAAAAAACTCGCCAGAATAGTGGCATCCCAATATTGGGATGCTGCCCAGTAGAATCCAAAATTCCTCAAATTTCTGCCGCCAAAGCTGCTTTCTCCGAAAGTGGGAATTATGATTCCGGAACGGCGCCCTCTTTGCATCGGAAAAACCCCAAAAGGCACAGCAAATATCGGGACATCTGCAATATACATCACGATTGGTTTTGCCACTGCCCGTTCTCCCATTTTGATTCGCATCTTGGAAGCCTTAAAATAATAATGAGGATTTTCAATTCTGTCACAACTGGTAAAATACCCATCCTCCACAAAGAGGGTCTTTTCACCAACTTTTTTGATTCTATCACCCTGGTAGTAACCGGGCGCCATTTCAGTTCTCCCGCTCAGAACTTTACCTCGCTGATTTTTAAAATCATATTCCAGGCGAGAACCATGGATCGGTTCATTTCCCTTTTCTTTGAACACAGGTAGAGACTTATAGATTTCATTTCCAAGAGAATCCGTACTATCTACAATGCCAGTGGCAATCATGTTATT
Source organism: uncultured Calditrichaceae bacterium (assembly GCA_964627635.1). Lineage (GTDB taxonomy): Bacteria > Calditrichota > Calditrichia > RBG-13-44-9 > RBG-13-44-9 > CAZVKP01. The sequence goes on from CAZVKP010000008.1 coordinate 3,512, forward strand.
CTGATCCCAATTAATGGTGACCTTCCCGGCATCAAGCGAAATATTCTCATAGTCGATGTGAACATCACCCCATAAAAAGGTTTTTCGTCCATCTACTGAGAAGGAAATTTTATCCGCAGAATACTTTACCGGACCTTCCAATCCACTTTTTGGCTTTTTTTGTGTTTCCTTTAAGGTATCGGCTGGCTGATTTTCCTTGAGAGTATCGGGTTGCTGAAATGGTTTTGATGTTGCATCAAAATGAAGGCTTAAGAAAAAACCAAGAAAAATGATTAAAATTTCTAAAAAGGTTCTCAAATTCGTCAATCTAATAATACCAAATATTTATTTGATTGAATTATATTTTCACGTCCTCCTAAAATTTACGATAATTTCCTCAAAAAGTTAATATTATAAATGAAAAAATAATAATTTGTTTCACAAATTATGGTCGGATTAAGGAGAGAAATATGGTATGTTTAATTTATTGCTATCATTAAGATTCACCTTCTTCATTGGATACAAATACAAAATCTACCTGATTGGTTTCTCTGTTCACATTTTTAACTCTTATGTTTACTTCATCTCCTAACCGGTAAGTTTGTCCGAATTCCTTTCCGGTAATTGAGTAGGTTTTATCATCATAAATGTAATAATCATCCAGCATATTTTCCATCCGGATAAATCCTTCAATGAGGTAGGGGGTAATTTCAATGAATACACCATAAGCAGTGACACCGGAAATGAGACCATTGAACTGTTTCCCAATGTAATCCGATATCCATTCCACTTGTTTAATTTTAATACTCTCTCTTTCGGCTTCCAGGGCAATTCGTTCCCGTTCCGAGCTCATTTCGCTCACTTCTCTTAAATGAGGTTTCAAATCCTTGAGCTTATTTACAGGTAAGTATCCGCTGTATTGCTTTAACAACCGGTGTACCTGCAAATCCGGATATCGTCGTATGGGGGACGTAAAGTGGGTATAATTATCGAACGCCAACCCAAAATGTCCCTTATTTTTTGTGGAATAAATGGCTTTCATCATGGTTCGGAGCGCTACCTCTTTAATTAAGATATCATCCTTTGTTCCCGATACCTTTTCCATGATTTCCTGAAATTTCTTAGGCGTCACATTTTTTGGGATTTTTACTTGAAATCCCAGAGCATTCAAAAACTGCTGAAAATTAGCAATTTTTTCATTGTCCGGTTTTTCATGAACTCGGTAAATAAACGGTCGTTGCGGCTTACCTTTACCTGAAATGTTTTGAATATGCCTGGCAACCGTTTGGTTTGCCAGCAGCATAAATTCCTCAATTAATTCATGGCTCTCAAGTCTTTCAATCGGAACAATTTCCAGTGGTTTCCCATTATCATCCAGTTTAAAACGAACTTCGGGCGTCTCAAAATCAATACTTCCTTGTTGAATGCGAAGTTTCCTGATATGCTGACTGAAATCCCGCATTTCTTTCAATACAGCCGCAAAAGCATCCTCGCTGTTTTCCTCTTCAATAATTTCTTGAACTTCTTCATAGGAAAACCGTCGTTTACTTTGAATCACCGAAGGTTGCAGTTGATAGTCAACCACAGTTCCATCAGAGTCAATCTCCATAATACAGCTAAATGATAAGCGCGGTTCGTTTGGTTGCAAACTGCATAATTCATTTGAGAGATGCTCCGGCAGCATGGGGATTACCCGATCCACCAAATAAACACTGGTTCCCCGGGTTTGAGCCTCCACATCAACTTTTGAGCCTTCCGGTACAAAATGACTAACATCTGCGATGTGTACTCCCAGTTGATAGTTTCCGTTTTCCAGTTTAGCGAGTGAAACCGCATCATCGAAATCCTTTGCATCCTCCGGATCGATGGTAAAGATTTGTGACTGCCGTAAATCCAGTCGATTATGCAGTAATTCTTCCGTTAATTCAAATTGGATTTTACCTGCTTCACTCTCCACCGACTTTGGAAATTGAATGGGCAAATCAAAACCTTTGGCAACGCTAACCACATCCACACCGGGTTCATCCGGGAATCCCAAAATCTCAGTAATTTTACCTTCAGGATTCAGGGTATGGCTATTCCATTTTAAAAATTCTACCACAACTTTCTGACCATTCTGTGCATCTTCATCATTATGTGGTTGAATGTAAAAATCACGGTACACCTTTGGATTGTCCGGTACAACAAAGCCATAATATTCGCTGCGATGATAGGTGCCGACAAATATAGTGCGATTACGGCGAACGATGTTCACTACCTGCCCTTCTTTGCTCTTCCCGCGGGAAATAGCAAATAGTTGCACCTCGACCAAATCACCATCCAATGCCGTACCCAGATGCTGGGCAGGAATGAATATTTCCTCACCGGTTCTTTCATCTGCGACAAATCCAAAACCTTTTTTTGTTAGTTGAATAATTCCCTGAATTTTTTGCAGGGTTGAGGGAACTGTGTATCGACGGTTTTTCAATCGAATAATTTTACCACCGTTTTTTAAATCCTGCAGAGCCTGTCTAAAGAGATGATAATTTGGTTTTTTAATATTTAAAGCATGGGAAATTTCTTTTCGGGTAAAATTTTTATCCCGTTTACTTTTCATCAGATTCAGAATTTCATCTGCAAGTTGATTCTTCACTTTTCTTTTGTTTTTGTTTTGCTTCTTCGGTTTTTTATTGTTCATTTTTGAGCTTTCACAATTCGGTCTATTTTTGAATAATCCTGAAAAAATTCAATTGATTTAAAATTTTGATGACTTAACAGCTTTTCAATTTCTTCTTTTTGATTGTATCCGATCTCCATAAAAATGGTAGCTTGATCTTTCAATCTTGTTTTAACGGTTGGAATAAAGTGCCGGTAAAAATCCAATCCCTCTTCTCCCGCAAAAAGAGCCGAACGGGGCTCATAATCTCTCACTTGTGAATGAAGATTAATGTAATCTTGTTCCGATACATAAGGTGGATTCATTAATATCATATCATATTGTTGGATGAAATCGGAGTTTATGTTTAATGCATCCTGAACTAAAAAAGAAATATTTTCCACTTCGTTAAGTTGAGCATTCTCCCTGGCAATCCCAATCACTTTTTCGCTGAGGTCTATGCCGGTGACATGACAATATTCACAAAAATGAGCAATGCTAATTGCAATTACTCCGCTACCGGTACCGATATCTAAAATTTTTCTCGATTGTTTGGGGTGTTGCTGAAGATTGTCCAGCACATTTTCAACCAATAATTCCGTTTCAGTACGAGGAATTAACACATCCGGAGTTATCTTAAATTTTAATCCCATAAACTCCTGTTCCCCGGTAATGTATTCAATAGGCTCAAACTTTATCCGCCGTTGAATAAATTCCCGGTACTTTGCGAGCTCTTCGGGTGTTAATATTCGCTCAAACTGTAAATAGAGATCGATCCTCTTTAAACGTAACACATGGGCTAATAGAATTTCCGCACTCAACCGGTATTCCGGTACATCATGCCGATTAAAATAATCAATGGTCCACTCTAACACTTTTTTAATTGTCCAGGTGTTTTTCATAAGGCAGGAGGTTCTGATTTTTAATGCGCAACGACATTATTAAAAATTCTAAATCGGATTTTTAATAATGGTTATCCGAAGCTTTTATTTAACTGACCTCGGCTTCCGCTTTTAGTTGTTCCTCATTTTCGACAAGCTGAAGTTCGTTAATTAATAAATCTATATTGCCCTCCATAACTTCATCGAGACGGTATAATGTAAGATTTGCACGATGATCAGTTACCCTGCTTTGAGGGTAATTATAAGTACGAATTTTTTCACTCCGGTCACCGGTGCGAATCATCGACCGTCTTTGACTGGTAATTTGTTCCTGTTGTTTGCGTATTTCCAGATCAAACAATCGGGCTTTGAGCACCTTCATGGCTTTCGCTTTATTTTTATACTGAGATTTTTCATCCTGGCAAGTCGCCATAATTCCGGTTGGTGTGTGCAAAATGCGTACGGCCGAATCTGTGGTGTTTACATGTTGCCCGCCATGACCGGAAGCACGGAAAACGTCGATCCGCAAATCACTTGGATCGATTTCAATTTCCACATCCTCCGCTTCAGGCAAAACCACCACCGTTGCTGCGGATGTGTGTATGCGACCCTGGGTTTCCGTATCCGGGACACGCTGTACCCGGTGTACACCACTCTCAAATTTCAGTGTTCCATAAACCATTTTTCCGGTAATCGAAAAAACAATTTCTTTAAAACCGCCTCGTTCGGCATAATTGGCATCCAGGATTTCTGTCTTCCACCCCTTTTGTTCGCAATATTTTTGATACATTCGAAAAAGATCTCCGGCAAATATCCCTGCTTCGTCACCACCGGTTCCTGCCCTGATTTCCATCACCACATTTTTTGTATCATTTGGGTCCGGTGGAACTAATAATTTTCTGATTTCCTTTTCCAATTTTTCCGAGGATCCTTCCAATTTTTCCAATTCTTCCCGCGCCAGTTCCTCCATCTCGTCATCAATATCATCGTCTAACATTTGCCGGGTTTCTTCCAGTTGAGATAATATCTGTTCGTACTTTTGTCCTTTTTTAACAACCGGTTCCAGATCGGAATATTCTTTTGCCAATTTTGAATATTGTTCATGGTCGGAAACCACTTCAGGTTTCCCCATTTCTTCCCCTAATTCCTGATATCGGTTTTCTAATTGTTTTATCTTTTCTAACATATTTCACTTCATGTTTGATCACTAAAAAATTTATGCAGGTTCTGCAACTGCATTAGAAGCTTCTTCCTCTACTGGCAGCAAATGCTCATATTCTTCGCCCCGGGCAGCTTTCAGTGCAATAATGGCAATTTCCAACATCTGATCGTCCGGCTCCCTGGTGGTAATCCTTTGTAGTGCCAGTCCGGGTGAAATTAAATGTTTGACAATCGGATGATCCGGATTTTTAGCCGAGGCTTTGATGGCCTCATAAGAAAGACCGCCAACCAACGGCACCAGCGGCAGATGGGTTAGCAGGCGAATAAGCAGATTAATATTACCATGAAAAACCATAACAATTGAATCTAAAAAACTAAAAAATAAAAGACTAATTAACAGCACCATCACTAAAAAACTGGTCCCGCATCTCGGGTGAAGAGTGGTGAATTGTCGCGCCGCATCTACCGTAGTTTCTTCACCACTTTCAAATGCGTAAATCGTCTTATGTTCAGCTCCATGATACTGGAACAACCGTTTTACATCTTTCAATAATGAAATAAGATAGATATACCCCAAGAAAAGACTAATTCTTATGAGCCCGGCTACCAGATTAAACGCAAATGCTTCCTTTTCGATATTGAACAGATGGGTTGTCGCGAAAAGCGGAAATGCAAAAAAGAGTGCCAATCCAAGAGTTAAAGCCAGTGTCACCGTTAAAATCGCAGACATAGTACTCATCCCACCGGATTTTTCCTTCTTTTTGCGGCGTTGTTTTTTGTGATTCTTTTTGGCTTTCTCCTTCTGTTCAACTTCTTCCGCATCCTTCATTGCCACATCTGCAGAAAAATTCAAATGCTTTATACCCAATATCATGACTTCAATGAGGGTGATTGCGCCACGCACAATGGGAATATTCATCCATTTTTTTCTCTGAATTAACGATTGATATTCCTGAATATTCAAGACAACTTCGCCATTCATTCGTCGTACTGCAGTCGCTATTCTTTCCGGGGAGCGCATCATCACTCCCTCTATAACTGCTTGTCCCCCGATGGGCATAATCTTTTCTTGCGGTTCATTTTTAGCTTGAGATGCCATTTTATATCGATCCTGATTGGTATTGTTTTTTAATTGTTTGTTTTTAATACGCATTTAGCAACAATAAAAAACGGAATGCTCCAATAGATAAAACATTCCGTTTTAGATGTCGAAATAATGTTGCTAACGGCGTTCGCCGTATTTTTTAATAAATTTCTCCACACGTCCGGCGGTGTCCACTAATTTCTGTTTACCGGTGAAAAAGGGATGGCATTCAGAACAGATTTCTACATGAATTTCTCCCACCGTAGAACGTGTTTCAAAGGTGTTTCCGCATGCACACAACACTTTGGCTGTCTTGTATTCCGGATGTATTTTCTGTTTCACCTTAAACCTCCTGACTAATTAATCTAAAGCTTACTAATTTAAACTATAATTAGAACTAAAGCAAGTTCTCACAAAAACAATTATGATGACCTATAGCCACACCTTATATTGAACAAGCTGTGCAGAGGTTCCACTGTATAATATAAATTTGATTTCGGGATTTATTATTACGAACTCATGGAATCGAGGAAATCGTTGTTGTCCTTGGTTCCCCTCATCTTGTCAAGCAAAAACTCCATCGCTTCAATCTGATTCATCTCATTCAGCAACTTACGCAATACCCAAACCCGTGATAATTCTTTTTTCGCCAGCAGAAGTTCTTCTCTACGGGTTCCGGAACGATTAATATCAATTGCGGGAAAAATTCGTCTGTCAGCCAGGCGACGGTCCAATATAATTTCCATATTTCCGGTCCCTTTAAATTCTTCAAAAATAACTTCGTCCATTCGTGAACCTGTTTCTACCAATGCAGTTGCCAAAATGGTTAACGAGCCACCTTCTTCAATATAACGTGCTGCTCCGAAAAATCTTTTCGGACGATGTAACGCATTGGAATCCACACCACCGGAGAGAATTTTTCCACTGTGCGGAACAACTGTGTTGTGGGCACGTGCTAACCGGGTAATACTATCCAAAAGAATTACCACATCGTTGCCATATTCCACCAACCGTTTGGCTTTTTCCAAAACCATATCTGCTACCTGAACATGACGTTCTGCCGGTTCATCAAATGTGGAAGAAATGACCTCGGCTTTCACATTTCGTTCCATGTCCGTAACCTCTTCCGGACGTTCATCGATAAGTAGTACCAATAAATAAACTTCAGGCTGATTGGTAGTAATGGCATTTGCAATCTTTTGCATTACCACTGTTTTACCGGCTCGGGGCGGAGACACAATCAAACCACGCTGCCCTTTTCCAATGGGTGTGAGAAGGTTCATAATCCGCATGGTATACTCTTTGGAAGTGGTTTCCAGGTTAATTCTTTCCAGGGGATAAACAGGAATCAGGGTATCGAATAGAGTAATATCTCGTTTTCTATCCAAAGATTCAAAATTAACCGCCTCCACCCTCAATAACGCAAAAAAACGCTCGTTATCTTTAGGGGGACGAATTTGCCCCTGAACAGTATCACCTGTTCTCAGATCGAACCGCTTAATCTGAGAAGGAGAAACATAAATATCATCCTGACCAGGTAAATAATTAAATTTGGGAGAACGTAAAAAACCGTATCCGTCCGGTAATACCTCCAAAACGCCTTCGGAAAATATCAATCCTTCCTGAGCAGTTTGCTCTTCCAAAATCTTAAAGACAAGTTCCTGTTTCTTTAAACCGGAGGTTCCCTGAATACCTAATTCCTGGGCAACTTGCACAAGTTCAGAGATTTTCAAAGATTTCAGAGATTCTAAATCCAACATATTTTTTTACCTCATGTATATTTTAACGATTATTAGACATTTTCTATTTTTGGAATCAAATCCCAACACCTTATTTGGGTGTTAACTTGGGGAGTTAAAAGTGAAGTTCAATGCAGACCCTTAAATGAGTTCATAATTTACTTTTATTATTTATTTAAATCAAGAATTTTGTATTTTTTCAGAAATTCTCCTGCTAAATAGTGGGATCCGATAATTAAGATTACATCATTAGATCGGGAAGTTTCCAGCATGTGACTGAATCCTTCCATCAGCTTGTCAAAAACTTGATAATTGAGATTGGCTGAATCTAACGATTCAATTAACTTTGCTGGCTCCATTCCTCTATCGGAAAAATTGGAAATGATGGCTAATCGACTCACGTCGTTTTTAAGAACACTCACAATACTTTCAGCATCTTTGTCTTTCGCTAAACCGAGAATAATATGTAAATTCCTTTGGTGTAATTTTTCGCTGAGAAACCGCAAAACATTTGTAAAACTTTCGGCATTATGAGCAACATCTAAAATAACCAATGGTTCCTTTTGAATAATTTGTAGTCTGGCTGGCCAATAGGTATCAATAAGCCCTCCCCGAACAGATTTTTCTTTTACCGGAAAAACGTCCTGCGCTTGAACCGCTGCAATTGCAGTAGCTGCATTCCGAACCTGGTGGGTGCCTGCCAGGCATATCTCCAAATTTTGATACGAAAATTTGTTAAATTGAAAAGTAAATCTTGCTCCGTTTAAAGATGAAGATAGAATCTCGATGGATTGTTCAGGATTAATTTTAGAAAATGGTGCATTTTTTTCAATACATTTGGTTTCTAAGATGCTCACAATGCCAGGAATTGAATTGTTGGTTATGCAGGGCACACCGGGTTTAATAATGCCTGCTTTCTCCTGAGCGATCTGAGAAATTTCACTGCCTAAATATTGTTGATGATCCAGACTCAATGGCGTAATTACCGTGACCAGAGGGTTTACCACATTAGTAGCATCCAATCGTCCTCCTAAACCTGTTTCCACAACCACCATATCCACTTGTTGATCTGCGAAATATTTAAAAGCAATTACGGTAGTGGCTTCAAAAAACGTCGGTTTATAAGATTCAATTTTAGGTTTAAGATTCGATGTGTATTGAACTATCTCGTCCCACAAAATTTTTTTATCATTCACCCGGATTCTCTCACTGAAATCAATTAAATGGGGAGAAGTGTATAATCCAACTTTATATCCGGCAGATTTTAATATACTATAAATAAAAGCAGCAGTTGAACCTTTTCCATTGGTTCCCGCGATGTGAATAGCCGGCCATTTATTTTGGGGATTGTCCCAATAATCAAGTAATTTGAAGGTATTATCCAAACCGAGTTTAATGCCTGAATATTGCAGGTTGAACAGATATTGTATAGTGTCTTTATATTTCATTGATTTTTTTATTGAGAGGCATGAATTACTGGAATGAAATTTCCTTTCTCTACTTTCTGATTTATTTAGCCACTTAGCATCTTATTCTTTGAACTTCACTTTAAATCATTTTTCCGATAATGAAACCAACCACAATTCCAACTAAAAACACAATGGTCAATACTCGATAGTTTAGAACATCCCGGCTATATCCTCTTTTAATTGCGAGGACAGAAACAAAATAACCGAGCGCATTCAATAACCAATAAAATGGGAGGGCTAAAACTTTGGCAATCAACGGACCGATTACCGGAACCAATGCAATGAGATTTAAAAGCCCAATAAATGCCTGGCTAATGATACCAAAAATAATTGCCAGAAAAGTAATGGCTTTGTTGTCTAATCCAAGTACAACACCTAGTACAACAAAAATGGTAAGAATTAACCATATTATAATTATTTTTCTGAAAGATAGGACAAAATTACGAATGCTGTAGTAGGCATTGTTAAATTTTTTAAATAGATCTTTATCCTGTAGCATTTTGGATGATTTGTTCACTCACTTTTCCGAACCGTCTCTCGCGATTAAGATAATTCAAAAGCGCATCATAGAATTCTTGCTTTCTAAAATCCGGCCAGTATGTTTTAGTACAATAAATTTCGGTGTATGCTAATTGCCATAACAGAAAGTTGCTTACTCTCATTTCGCCACTGGTTCGGATTAAGAGATCCGGATCGGGCAGATTGCGAGTATTGAGGTGGGAAGTAATTATGTGTTCATCAACCTCATCCGGTTGTAAAAGCCCTGCCTTAACTTTATAGGCAACCTCTCTCACTAATTCCGTGATTTCCTGCCGCCCGCTATAACTTAACGCCAAGTTTAAAATTAGTCCGTTATTGTTTTTAGTGCGTTGTATGCCTCTAAACAATTCATCATGAGCGGGCCCCGGTAAATCTTCCAAGTTCCCGATGGCTTGGAGTCTCACGTCCTTTTCTTCCAAAGCATCTATCTCTTTGCGCAATGTGGAAACAAGCAATTTCATAAGCGTAGAGACTTCTTTGGGGGGACGGTACCAGTTCTCTTTAGAAAAGGTATAAAGGGTTAATACTTTCACACCTAAATCCCCGGCCGCTTCAACTACGGCACGGACTGATTTTACGCCTTCATGATGTCCAGCCACTCTGGGTAATCCACGCTTTTTTGCCCAACGACCATTCCCATCCATGATAATGGCAACATGTTTGGGTAAACTGCCACCTTGATTTAGAATTTTTTCCAACTCACTCAGCTTTTTACTCTTTTTTTCCATACCCATAATATCTTTTAAATTTAATTATATATATCGGTTAAAACAAAATATTGTTTAGATTTTCTCTAAGTAAATTAAAACAATTTAATTGCCAGTATATATTGTAAGATTATTTATACCAACAAGTTATTTCACATATCACATTTTTTAAATATGACTTCTTTAAGCAAAAATAATGATTTGTTAATTTATCGAATAGTATTGCACAAACTTTAATTTGCAGTTAAAAATTAATGGCTTTCGGTTTTATACACTTGCATTTTGTCATTTTGTTTCAAGATTGTTGAATTAATTTCTAATTTATTCAATTGTGGGATAGGTACCCGGTATCATCAATGGGAGTGGCTTTCCGGGTTGTTGAGTTATCATTTTTATATATTGAAACACCTCATGGTCTTTTACTTTCATAACCGGCCGGGTAGAAAAAAAAGAGGGTAAGTTAACAAATCCCTTACTTTCGGGAATTTCAATTATTTCAACATCCTCGTCAGGCTCAATATCTGCCCAAATTTTTGCAATTGCAATTGCCTTAAGTAAACTACCAATTTCGTCTACTAATCCAACTTCCTGACCATCCAATCCTGAGTAAAAATGTCCCTGTGCAATCTGTTTAACTTTATCAATTGATAAACCACGACCTTCGGCAACTTTCTTTACAAACATGTTATATGAACGTCTGATGATGTTTTCTACTTTTTCACGTTCTTCTTGAGTGAGATTTCTGGCAGGGATGTTGGCATTAATAAAGGGCAAGCTGATCCCGAAGCCTAAATCTGCATGATCCCCCCGTTTGACGTAATCTGAAGTCATTCCCGTTTTTTTCCCAATACCCTTATCATAAATCCATCCACCAATAACACCGATGGAACCGGTAACCGTTGAAGGACCGGCAACAATTTGATCCCCATACATGGATATCCAATAGCCGCCTGATCCGGCAACCTGTCCCTGGCTAATGATGACCGGTTTATTCTGCTTGCATTTTTTAATCGCTTCCGCCACTACGTCACTGGCCATACCGTCACCGCCGGGAGAATCTACTCTTAAAACGATTGCTTTTACCGCATCTGCCTCTTTCAATTGCAATAATTTTTTACTCAACCAGCGAGCCCTTATGCCTTCATCCATAGCACAAATACCCAAAGCATAAACAACCGCAATCTGTGGTTTCCTTCCCCATTGCTGAGAATCTAATGCTTTATCTAATAAATCCTCTCCGGTAGTTTTCTGTGGTTTTACCCCCCAGTAATGTTCAATTATTTTACCGGTAGAAGTCCAGCGACCCAGGGTATCTACCAATCCCCTTTTCAGTGCCTCCTGAGCCAAAAAGAAAATCTGTTCGTTAACAAGTTGATCAAATTCATCACCAGAAAAATTCCTGTTGGCACTTACATCGGTTCTTACCAGTTCATACCAGTCATCTACATAAGCTTGTCGTTGCTCCCGGTCCGCTTCGGACATTTCCCTTCGGCTCAGCGCTTCTGCTGCTGATTTATATTTGAAAAATCGCCACTCATCAAATCCCAAACCGAGTTTTTCCAAAGTTCCTTTAAAATATGTCCGTCCCAACAAAAAGCCTGGTAACATTACGCTACCTTGCGGATCAATCACAATTTTATGAGCAATGCTCGCCAGATGGTAACTGGTCATGCCGGCATTTTCCATAAAAATTAGTATTTTTTTACCCTTTTCGCTTGCTTTTTTCAATTCTTCCCGTACTTCCCAGGCATGTTCGGGGCGAATCCTCATTGCAGACAGATTCATCGCTATAACTTTAATCCGCGGATCATTGCTGGCCGCTTGAATATCCGTTAAGACATCTAATAGCCGTACACTATCGTCAAATAGGACATAAGAGAGATAGTCAACATTTCCTCTCATCGACAGTGAAAGATACCTTTGATTCCTTTGCAGGGACGGAGGAAAAATGCTGGGCTTCATGGCTCCCACCCTTACCAAATAGCTGTTTTGCGCATGATTCTGTTCCTCATTAAAATGAAGCTGACTGGCAATACCGGGTTTTCCAAAATCTATAGTTAATCCCACGGTCACTGCATCATTTTCAAATATTCGTCCAACCAAATTAATGCCGCTGGCAAGATTCAATGCAGCACCCGCACTCCATGGCGCCTCTTTTAATTTTGTGTTTTCATTTAGCGCACCATCTGCAAATAATGTGAGTCTGGGTGTTCCAAATGGACGAATACCAATTTCAGCAACCCCAAATTTGGCATCACTTTCAACGGAGAAATTGCCCAATAAGCCCAAGGATAAATATCTGAAAGGTCGGAAAATTGAACCAATAGAAAGTTCTTTCTCCCTGTTTAATATATCCGTATCTCCTGAAGACCATCCGTATGAAAGACCAAGAGAAAAATCATCCGCACCGAATCCACTACTGAAACGATAATCGGTCACTTTGAAATTTCCCATATTGTGCCGAAGAGCTCCAAACCCTAAAATTCTGCTACCGGCAAATATTCCCCAATCATTAAAGGAAGCGGCATCTGTACCATCAGTGTTCCACCAAAATTTTGTTTCAAATTTTTTAACCATCGCTAAATTGGCAGGATTTACAAAGCCGACCAAGCCATTTTGAAAAGTAGAGGATGGAGCCATCAGAAAAGGATAGCGAGAATAATAATTTTGAAAAGTCTCACTCCTAAGGGTGGATGCCAGGAGCGCAACAACGCAAACAACAAGAGTAAATTTTCTCATAAATACTCCGTAGAGTTACAATAGTCATTTATAAATTAACTGAATAAAATTTATTGAAAAAGCACAATTCCTACAACTGAAAAATTTTGATACACCCATTTATTTTCCGCTTAATATAAAAGGAAAATTTATTGTTTTAAAAAATTAAATTGATGAAACATATTTATTTATGAAAAGTTGAAATTCCGGTTTTTGATAAATTATTGGTTTAAGTACACTCAAGTGAACTTGCGTGTTTTAGACTGTTGAATTCCTTGATAAAAGTAATGTGTTGATTTATATTTAATTGTGCTGAATAAAATTAAACTTGAAATTATAATCACAATATTATAACTTTTCGAGCCAATTAAGTTTTGTAAGTTATGTTTAAAAATATTGAATGGACAGGTAAATATTTAAAAATTATCGATCAAACTCAAATTCCGCAGCAACTTGTTTATAAAGAGTTAAAAAGCTCGGAGGATGTTTTTGAGGCGATCCGGAAACTCCGGGTTCGGGGGGCACCGGCAATCGGTGTTGCCGCAGCCTTTGGATTATATCTGGGAATGCTGGATATAAAATGGACAGACAAATCTTCATTTATAAAACAAGCACAAACTGTTGCCAATTACTTAACATCGGCAAGACCAACTGCTGTAAATCTGAGTTGGGCATTACAGCATATTATAAATCAAATAAAAATCACGGATGCGGATTCAAACGATTTGCTCAAGGAGATTTTGAATATCGCACAGCAGATTCAGCGAGATGACGAAGAACGCTGCCGGAAAATCGGTATTCACGGAGCAGATCTGCTGGAAAATGATATGAAGGTTCTTACCCATTGCAACACCGGCGCGTTGGCAACGGCTGGTATTGGAACTGCGCTGGGTGTTATTTTTACTGCCCATCAACAGGGGAAAAAATTGTCGGTATTTGTCGATGAAACTCGTCCTCTCTTACAAGGGGCACGTCTAAATATGTGGGAATTGCAGCAAGCGGGGATACCGGCGACCCTGATATCTGATAATATGGCAGCTTATGCTATGCAGAAGGAGAAAGTTGATTTAGTGATAGTGGGTGCGGACCGGATTACTGCCAACGGAGATGTGGCTAATAAAATTGGTACTTATAATTTAGCAGTAAATTGCCACTACCATAAAATCCCTTTTTACGTTGCCGCACCTTTATCAACTTTTGATTTTTCTCTATCATCCGGTTCGGAAATTTCAATTGAAGAACGCAATTGCGATGAAATCACTAAAATATGGGACCAGTTGTCCATTACTATAAAAGATGCACAATGCTGGAATCCGGCATTTGATATAACGCCATCTCATTTGGTTACCGGAATTATTACGGAGGATGGCATTTTTTCTCAACCATATATGCAAACATTGAACAAATTAAATAATAAAACTCATCAAAATTATAAGGAGTTATCTGTATGAAAAAGTTAATTGGTCTTTTTATTGTCCTGCTGGTTTTGGGTGTGGTGTTAATGAGCAGTTGCCGCCCACCTGAAATTGAAGGCGCGGTAGTTAACATTCAGAATGGTTTGTATGACAAGGCTTTTGAAAATTTACAGGAAGCGGTGAAAAAATATCCGGACAACGCAGAGGCATGGTATCTTTTGGGAACATTATATGGCAGAAAAGAAAATTTCAAAAAAATGAACGATGCTTTCGATAAGAGCCTTGCTATTTCTGATGAATTTAAAGATGAAATTAAACAAAGTCGTTTTAGCTACTTCGCAGAGAATTATAACTCAGCTTTGAAAAATTATTATAATAAGGCTCGGGAAACCCAGGACCCTCAAAAGAGAAAAAAACTATTTGAAACGGCAGCGGATAAATTTCTTAAAGCACATCTTGCCCAGCCGGAGCGTGCTGAACCGCTTACACCGATGTCAGTTTCCTTCCTGGAAAGCGGCGACACTGCTACTGCTGAAAAATACCTGGATCAAGCCGTTGAAATGAGCCCCCAAAATGATACACTAATGGTGACAGTGGGAGATTTTTACTACAATGCGAATAAAATTGACAGAGCGAAAGAATTATATAACAAAGCCATTTCAGCAAATCCTCAAAATACCCTGGCTCATTTGGCAATGGGCGAAATTTATGCCAACAATGAAAAATGGGATAAAGCCATTGAACAGTTCGAAATTGGAATGAAACAGGATCCTGATAATCCGGCAATACCCATGAATGTTGGTATTATTTATTATAATAATGAAAGATACAAGGATGCGATTCCATATCTGAAAAAAACTATTGAACTTCAGCCGGAAAATAAGGATATTCATGAAATTTTAAGCATCTCGTATTTGCAAAGAGCCCAGAAATTTGTCGATCAGTTTAATGAAACAGAAAAACCGGAATTTAAGGAAAAATTTATGGCAATTTACAACACCGCACTTCCTTTTCTGCAGGATGCGGTGGAGAAATTTCCAAAATCCACACTGCTTTGGAATAATCTGGGTGTTGTCTATGCTCAAAAAGGAATGAAGGAAAAAGCCGAAGAAGCCTTCGAAAAACAAAAGCAATTAGAAGAAGAAGGTGCTTAAGAAATTCTGAAACTTGAATTGAGAAGCCGAAGCCTAATCTAAAGGTTTCGGCTTTTTATTTTTTGGATTAATAGCCAATTGCGACATATCCTACCCAATGATGAATATTAGCAGGGGCGGTCACGCCCATTCCTAAATCTGACACCGCTATTGGTTCACTGGCGATACTGGTGCTATAACGCAACATGCTCCCGTTTAATGGACGTTGGTTTAATTTTTTTTGCAGGTAATAAGCTGTTAATGTACCAAAGGGGACCGAGTAGCGCCCACACCAAGTCCAGGCATATTCCTTATAATCTTCTGATTTTACCGTATACTCAACAAATCTTTTGATACGCTGAGGCTCCAACTGATCAATTAAGCATTCACTGATTATTTTCATGTCATAATTGGTAGCAGCCCGATAGCCCGCAGTATCCGCGCCAAACCGGGCGTAGGTGTTTCCACCCCAATCCTGATCTCCATAGTGTACACAATCATTTGAGATAGCAAATGCGAAATCTTTGCCCCATTTCCATTGTTGTCTCTCCGCAGCTTTCTGAATTGCTTGAGAAAGCGGTTTTACAATTTCAATCATCCTGGAATATCTCATGTACGGTACCAAAATTGACACAATTTCGATGGGGCGATGATAGTACTGCAGGAAGGGAATTAATGCTTCAACAGAGTGTTCAATTTGCTGCAAACTATCGCTCACTATGTACATTTCAGGCGATAGTTCCGCCATGAGTTCTTCCCGCAAAGAAGATACCTTTACATTTCCATACGGTGATTTCCAGTGCGTAAAACTGTCGAAAACAAGTTTATCTTCAATCCCAAACCGATTCGCTTTATGAGCCACACCAAAAATTATGACTGTAGAAGCAGATAAATTTTTCAGAGCATAAGGATAAACTTCCCCGGCATAACTGTAATCATCATGAGGACAAATAGCCAATTTCCAGACGGTATTGGAATCAATGTCGTTTATTTGAAAGATATTTTCTCTTTCGGTTCCATAACTACGGTTGATCCGCTTCATAACAGTTTCCATTTGATCTTCAGTATGGGCAAAACCAACCGTATCCACCACCTCACGAACTCTCATAACGGGTGATTCTTTTTTCTCTTCACTGCAATGCCAAATGAACAGAGAAGTAATTAGGAAAACAGCCGTTTGAAACAGGATATTTTTCATTCATTGCTCCTTCTTTAAATCAAAATTATTATCAAATTTACATATGGCATTAATACAATTCAAAGTAAATCCTCTTCGCAAAGCTTTAG
>CAZVKP010000009.1:0-9387 GCA_964627635.1 uncultured Calditrichaceae bacterium
TCCAAAATAGTTTATAATAAAAACAACAAATCAACAGTCATGCAAAATTTTTCAAATAATAATCAGTCAAAAAACTTTTCCGGTCAGAATCAAACATACAATCTTAACAATACCGGCCATTTTGAAAATGCGCAGTCAAATGAATCAAGCTCGATTCAATTTGATTCCAGGTTAAATGAGCTTGCACAGTCACAACCATTAACCAACAATGTGACCAGTAAAAATATGTTCTCGAGTAGCTCGATTCATGGCACTCACCAAAGTCAGATGTTTTTTAATATGCGGGAACCGATGGAGGTTATTTCCGAATTTGCCAGGCAAGTACAATACGCGGCTAAGAATCAATCTCAACAAGTTTTTATTACACTACGTCCACAACACCTGGGCTTGATTAAAATTCATTTAAAAATGGATAACGATCGAATGAGCGGTAAGGTTGAAGTTAATTCGGCAGATGTCCACCAATTATTAACTCGGCATTCGCAGGATTTATCCACCAAGTTGAATGAGTTAAACGTGAATTTGGATAGTCTTGAATTTACACTGAAAAATGGAGATGCTGAAAACGGGCAGCAAACAGAACTCGATAATTTTGCAAATCACGGGCAACATAACGATCAAGGAAACAACAAATTTCATTCTCCCATTTTGGAATCCGAGAATGAGATCGATAAAAATTTGAGATTTAATTACAGCACATTCGAATATATTGCTTAGAAAGGAGGTGATTAAGAATGGGGATTTTAACAACAAATTCAATACCGGGACTCGAACAGCAGCTTGGCCAGCCGAAAACAAAAAAGATTCTTGGAAAAGATGATTTCTTAAAACTGTTAACTACCCAATTGCACTATCAGGATCCGCTAAATCCCATGGAAGGAACTGAGTTTTCCGCACAGTTGGCGCAGTTTAGCAGCCTGGAACAATTGCAGAACATTAATAGCTCATTGCAAAATAGTCTGGATGCCAACTATATGCTGACAACATCTATTAACAACACGCTTGCTGCAACCGTGATTGGAAAAGATGTAAAAGCGCTTGGGAATCAGATCTATTTAAGTAACAGTGGAGAAGCTGATATCCATTTTGAACTTGATGCGGCGGCTAAAAATGTTGAGATAGAAATTCTCGATGAGAACGGAACGGTAAAACGCACTATTACCATGACGGATCTGGAAGCAGGTGAAAATTCTGTGACCTGGGACGGAAAAGATAAATCCGGCACCGAATTGTCTGAGGGTGTTTATAGTTTTCGGGTAAAGGCAACTGACGGTGAGGGTAGCCAGATTTCTTCCCAAAGTTACATTTACGGAACCATATCAGGTGTTCGATACGGGAACAACGGCACGATTTTAATGATCGGTGATTTGGCGGTTCAAATGTCTGATATTTATGAGATATTAAATAACTAATTTATGATTAAACAGAAGAAAGGAGGTGATGAAAATGCCCGGTAAAGTGGATGGTATGAGTCCCCCATTTTTACCCATTGGTGGATTAAATGGCATACCATCGCGTAAACCAGTTGCTCCGAAGGAAGGTGAGTCTGATTTTAAGCAAATCTTATTCGAACAACTGGCTAATGAACAAAAGATAAAATTTTCATCTCATGCTCAAAGCAGAATCGAAAGTCGAAATATTGAGCTGAATGCGGAAAATTTATCAAAGTTGGCTGAGGCAATGAATAAAGCGCAGGAAAAAGGCGCAAGAGATTCTCTGATTTTTATGCGGGACACGGCTTTTATCGTCAATTTAAATAATCGTACGGTAGTAACGGCAGTAGATGATGAGTTTCTCACAGATAATGTGTTTACCAATATTGACTCAGCGGTAATTGTAAAGTAATTAAAAGTATGGGGCTGGCCCTTCCTGTTAAATTCTAAAATAAAAGCAGAAGGAAGCCCTGCAGACTCGCTGACTGATTGAGGCGAGACTAAATCAAG
Organism: uncultured Calditrichaceae bacterium; assembly: GCA_964627635.1. GTDB lineage: Bacteria > Calditrichota > Calditrichia > RBG-13-44-9 > RBG-13-44-9 > CAZVKP01. The sequence goes on from CAZVKP010000009.1 coordinate 1,944, forward strand.
GACGAAATAACCACACAAGGAGGATGTATCATGGGTTTGATGCGTTCATTATATGCAGGAGTTTCAGGATTACGTAACCATCAGGTGATGATGGATGTTATTGGAAATAACCTATCTAATGTAAATACCATCGGGTATAAAGGGAGTAGAACCACATTTAGCGAGACGTTTGCACAAACACTCCGCGGAACATCCCAAAATATTGCGAATATGGGTGGAACAAATCCGATGCAGGTTGGATTGGGTATGTCTCTTACCACCATCGATACCCTTTATAATCAGGGCAATATCGAAACAACCGGACAAACCACCGATTTGGCAATACAAGGCGATGGTTTCTTTGTTGTGAGCGATGGGTCGAAAAACTATTATACCCGCGCCGGCAATTTTCAATTTGATGCTGATGGAAAGTTAATTATGCCGGGTAGTGGTGTGAATGTTCAAGGTTATTTGGCAGATAAAAGCGGTGAGATTGAATCCGGTACACCGTTGACGGATATCAAATTACCGTTTGGACAAAAGATTGCCGCAAAGGCAACCAGTGAAATTGGGTTGTCGGGTAATCTGGATGCAAGTGCTAAACCGCTTGGCAATATCTTATCCACCGATTCTGTTTATGCAATCGAAACCGGTGATTCAGATGTTAATGGGTTATTGGCAACCGGTTCAGCAAATGATTCTATCTCCGGAATGACACCAAATTCCAGCGAAGTTGAGATCACGGTGAACACCGGGAGTGGAGACGTTACCAAAAAATATAAATATGTCTCTAATGATAACGGTATTGTTGGCAACAGCTCATTCCATTCCCTGCAAGATTTAATTGATGAAATAAATAATCATTTCTCTGGTTCTAATTTAACAGCATCATTAAATACCGCCGGAGCTATTGAGTTTACCAATGGGTCGGGTGGAAACATGGATTTGACTATTTCGAGTAACAATCTGGTGCTCGATGAAGCACTTCATAGTGGGCTAACAACCCTTGCTGCAGGCGGTAGCCATGTAACGGATGAATTTTCGCATGTTGCGAAGGCGGATGATTTGCTGACCGATTTGCGAAATGCAGATGGACAATCTTTAGGATTAATGAATACTGACGTTATCTCATTGAATGGTATAAAAGGTGAGACAAATATCACCCCGCAATCTTATACGGTTAATGCAACTTCCACTTACCAGGATTTTGCTACCTCTATTGAATCTGCTTTCGAATTGAGTAACGATAGAGGTGTGCAAATTGATGCGGATGATGGGGGTCTCATTATTAATGCAGATGGTGGAACAACCTATGAGTTAAGTGCTTTGGATTTTCGTGCGACCGATGCAGCCGGCACAACCGCCCGTACTGGTTTCAATGATATTTACGACAGCACCACCGGAAATTATTCTGAGCTTCAGGAAGCGAAGGATGTAAAACAGTCATCCAGTTTAACTGTTAATGATTCTCAGGGCAATCAACTGGAATTAACAGTGGTTTTCACTAAAGATACAAGTCAGGCAAATCGCTGGTTATGGAAAGTACAAGCACCGGATCAGGCGACGATTACCGGCGGTGGATCAGGGTATGTCGATTTCAATGAAGACGGCTCATTTAAATCATTTGAAATGGATGATGGTTCCTCAATGCTGCAATTGGATCCGGGAACCGGTAGCAATGAACTGCTCAGCATTTCATTGGATTCCGGAGAATTTAATAGTTTTGAGGGGATTACCCAATTGGCAGGTTCCGGTTCATCAGTGATTTCAGCATCACAAAACGGACATACCATGGGTAGTCTGGAACAGATAAGTGTCGATAATACCGGAACGATTACCGGCGCATATTCCAATGGCATGCGACAGGTATTGGGTGCGGTTGCATTGGCAAACTTCAACAATCCCAATGGACTGTACCGTTCGGAAAACAACCTTTATACTTCATCCAGTAATACAGGAGATCCGATTATCAGTACCGCAGGTAAAGGAATAAGTGCTACAGTGGTTGCCGGTGCCCTGGAACAATCTAATGTGGATATGGCAGAACAGTTTACTAAAATGATAGTTGCTCAGCGAGGATTCCAGGCAAATGCCCGGATTATTACCACCAGTGATGACATGTTATCTGAAGTAAGTAATCTGAAACGGTAAATTAAATCATAACGGGCGGTTATTAATTAACCGCCAGTTTAATTTTATCCTTAAAATTATGAATAATCTTTCGATAATATATGGTAGTGTGATGAGAGAAAAATTATGATTAAAGTGACGCGAATAAATGATGCACCAATTACGATTAATGCCGAAATGGTTGAATTTGTGGAAGCAACACCCGATACCATAATTACAATGACCAACGGAAAAAAAGTTTTTGTGAAAGAAACAGTTGATGATGTCATAGAAAAAATTATTCGATTTAAACAACGTTGCCATGAAAATGTAAAAATTGAAGTGAAAAAGTAAGTCATGAAAAAAGTTTTAGACATTGCGACGATTCTGGGAATCTTTGGCGGGACTCTGCTTATTCTCCTGGCAATTATGGTAAAAGGAGGGTTGGCAGCGTTCATTAACGTCTCCTCTTTATTAATTGTCATTGGTGGCACTATCGCTGCTGTTTTAGTCCAATATCCCTTGGGCGATGTGTTGGGAGTCGCCGGTATTGTTCGCAAAACCATTTTCACAAAGACATCAGAACCAGATAAAGTGATCAATTCAATTGTTGGTTTTGCTGAAGAGGCGCGAAGAGATGGCTTATTGGCGCTGGAGAAACACATCAAAGAAATTGACGATGATTTTATTAAAGACGGATTGCAATTGGCGATTGACGGTACCGAACCGGAGTTGCTACGCGAGATTCTGGATACTGAGATGAACAATTTGGAAAATCGACATGGTAAAGGTCATGGCATATTAGAAGCGTTCGGTACCTTTGCCCCTGCATTCGGTATGATCGGAACGCTAATCGGACTGGTAATCATGCTTCAAAACATGAAGGATCCTGCCAGTATAGGACCGGCTATGGCGGTGGCGCTTATTACAACATTTTACGGAGCTGTATTAGCGAACCTTGTTTTTAATCCGCTGGCGGGAAAATTAAAAGAAAGAACCAAGGAAGAAGTGAAAGCTCGGGAAATGATTATGGAGGGTATATTGGCTATTCAATCCGGAGATAATCCCAGACTGGTAGAACAAAAATTAAAAACATTTTTGCCTCCAAAACTCCGTTCCAACAATGAAGGCGAAAATGAGCGGTGAGACTAAAAATACGCCATTGTCTGATTTTTAAATTTTGGTGTCGAAAATGTAGTCACTTCTTTCCCCAGTCAAATAGGTAACAAACACACCTTATTTTATGGAATCGTCATAATTATATAATTATTAATATGTTATCCTACCGATAAATTTCTTAATTCTATCTCAGATTATGGCATACATCTTGCCCATTTCTATAGTGATGATTTTAGGCAAGGTTTATGTCGCGAAAAAAAAATAATAATAATGGAAACGGCAAGAAAGGGGCACCGGACTGGATGGTTACCTATGGTGACTTGATGACGTTGTTGGTGACCTTTTTTGTTTTAATTGTCTCATTTAGTTCTATTGAGATGGCAAAATTTCAAAAAGCACTGGGCTCTTTAAAAGGTGCATTAGGCGTGCTTCCCCAGCAACAATCGGTGATGTTTCAATGGGAGCCGATCATGCCCCAGCTTTCTGATTTTGAGAATAGACGAATGCAAAAAGTTATTTCTGAATTGCGAAATATGTTAAAAGAAGAAGGTATCAAAGAGGATGTAACGCTGGAAGCAACTAAAGACGGCATCATTGTTCGGTTAGACTCTCCCATTTTATTTGAGATTGGAGAGGCGCGTATTAAACGGGATGCTTTTCCCATTTTAGATAAAATTATTGAGATGAGTGAAGATTGGTCTAATAACATTCGGGTAGAGGGACACACTGATAATATTCCCATTCATACCAGTCAGTATCCTTCTAATTGGGAATTGTCCACAGCCAGAGCGCTGAGTGTATTGCGATTCTTTTTAAATCACGGACAAATTGAACCCCAACAATTGGCGGCTGTGGGCTACGGGGAATATCACCCATTGGTCCCAAATGATACCCCGGAAAACCGTGCAATGAATAGGCGGGTTGAGATTTATATCAAACCTAAAAAAGAAGTAAACAAATTTCGGGAAGAGAATTTTTAAACTAACTGGGAAAGACAAACATGCCTGATGAAAATGAAGAATTAGCACAAGCAGAATCAGAACAGAACGAGGAGCAGGAATCGCAAAACTCCGGTAAAATCAGCTTACTCAAAGTTGGTGTACCGATGCTGTTAGTGCAGGTTGTGCTTGCTTATTTCATAGCAAGTAATTTTATCGTTCCTCGCTTATACGGCGATGCAAATTCAGCGGAAGCAGGTAATTCCCAGTCCGGAGAAATTGCCGAGCGCGAAGATGTTCATTTTGGCAAAATATATAAAGTTGAAGATGTTATCGTTAATCCTGCCGATAGCAAGGGTATGCAATTCGTACTCATCAATTTTGGAATTGAAGTAAAAGATGGCTCAGACGTTAGTTTGCTTGAAAAAAGAGAGATTCAGGTAAGAGACATTTTGATAAAAGTATTGAGCTCGAAAACCCTTGCAGAATTGGATGGTCCGCAGGATAAAGAAGTTCTCCGGAAAGAAGTCAAAAACAATTTAAAGGGTATACTGCCCCCGGATCATTTGATGAACGTGTATTTTTCTAATTATATCATTCAATAAAGGAGATCGTTTTGACGGAAGCGTTATCGCAGCAGGAAATTGATAAGTTGTTATCCGGTATCAATTCGGGCGAAATAAAAGAAGATCATCTTGTAAATTTTGAAAATAAGAAAAGTGTGAGTGAATATGATTTTCGACGTCCTAACCGGGTGTCGAAAGATCAGTTGAAAACCATTAAAACCATACATGAAAATTTCTCGGAAATGTTTGGATTTTACCTGGCATCCAAACTTCAAACCATGGCAAGCATAGACCTTTTGTCTGTGGATCAGTTACGTTATTCCGAATACGTACTTTCCATTAATAATCCCAGTTGTTTGTTCATTTATAATATAGAGGAGACAGAGGGTAAATCGGTTTTAGAAATGACGCCGGATTTGGTGATGAGTATTGTTGAGCGCCTTATGGGGGGATATGGGGCTAAAACAGACCCGAATCGGGGCATCACAGCAATTGAACAGCGAATGATTCGCCCTCTCATTTTAAAGGCATTAACAACACTCACCAATATTTGGAAGCCGGTACAAACATTAAATTTCAAATTACTTAACTTCGAAAGCAACCCGGATTTTGTACAGATTGCCCCTGCCAGTGAAATTGTGATCGTGCTTTCTTTTGAAGTGAAGATTGGGGAAGATGCATTCATGTTAAATTTGTGCTATCCCTCCTTTGCACTGGAAGAGGTAATCGCCAAGCTCAATGTACAGTTTTTCTCCGGAGTTCAACCTCGAAAAGATAAAATGAAAATTAAAAACCAAATCACCCAACAACTCAAGCGTACTCAATTGGATGTGCGGGCGGTTTTAGGGAAAGCAGACATCAGTATTGAAGAGCTGTTGAGACTTGAGGTTGGTGACGTACTGGTATTGAATTCGTCCCTCGAAGATGAATTACCGATTTATGTAAGTGACAGATTAAAGTATTACGGGCGTCTCGGAATGATTAATGACCGGGTGGCTGCCAAAATAACACGAACAATAGAAGATGAATAATAAACCAAGGAAGGATCCCATGAGTGAAGAAATGGAAAAAACCGCGACAGAAACTCAGGAACAAGAAAAGGATCAGTTAGAACAAACGCAATCCACGGAACAGGATTCCGAATCAGCGGAAGTTAAAAATGTGCAATTTGAAAATTTTGATAAACCGGGGCCTGGCACCAACAGGCGGGATCGGGTGGATTTATTGATGGATATTGTGCTGCCGGTATCAATTGAACTTGGTAGGACAAAGATGTATGTGAAAGATATTCTGGAGTTAGAACGCGGTTCGATTATTGAACTGGATAAAATGGCTGGAGAGCCAATTGATCTTTTCATTAATAATAAAAAAATGGCCGAAGGTGAGGTAGTTGTTGTCGATAAACATTTTGGAATTCGTATCACTAATTTAATTGATCCTGAAAATCGCATCAAAAACCTGGCGAAGGATGCCTGATATGGCGAAATGGATCGGCACAATTGTAGTAATCTTATTCGCAACTGCGGTAGGTTTTGCACAGGTGAGTGCAGATAGCAGCACCGCAAGCCCGGCAAATCCGCAAACCATTAATATGGGTTGGTTGTTATTGAAAACCATAGGTTTTTTGGTGCTGATCATCGCCTTAATCGTCGTCTCTGTGTATCTGTTAAAAAAATATGTGTTCACCGGAACCTCGAGAGTAAAGGATTCCGATTGGTTGCAGGTGTTGGCACAAACCCAAATTCAACCAAAAAAAAGTTTAGCACTGGTAAAGGTTTTAGATCGGGTGGTATTAATTGGAATGAGTGACGCCAGCATCCAGACACTCGCTGAATTCGAGAATCTTTCCAGTATTCAATCTTACTTGGAAAAATTTGAAGCGAATCCCGGAAGTTGGAATGAGGGCACCTTTCTGGGATTAATGAAAAAGAATTTGAAATCATAACTCATTTTTTGGAGGGCAGGCATATATGCCTGTTTTACCGATGTCAGTAGTATTTAAAAAGTCAATTTTGATTATTGTTTTATTATTGCTTCTCTTTCCAGCAGTGTCTAAAGCACAACAAGGCAGTAATCCGGTCCCGCTGCCCAAAGTAACGCTTGGTGTGGATAATGCGGACAATCCGGAGGACCTATCGGTGACGCTGCAAATCATCTTATTGATGACAATTTTGTCCCTGGCTCCTGCCATTCTAATCATGCTGACATCATTTACACGGATTATTATTGTTTTTCATTTTATCCGGCAGGCTCTGGGCACTCAACAGATACCGCCCAATCAAATTTTAATTGGATTGGCGCTGTTTCTCACATTTTTTATCATGGCACCCACCTGGGGAACTGTAAACAGCAACGCACTCCAACCCTATTTGAATGGAAGTATCGATCAACAGGATGCTTACGATAAAGGTATTCAACCCATTCGGGAATTTTTACTAAAACACACCCGGCAGAAGGACTTGGGACTTTTTCTCCAATTATCTTCTGACGAGAAACCGGAAAAGGTGGAAGATGTTTCTACTTTGGTTTTAATTCCGGCTTTTGCGATCAGTGAGTTGAGAGTTGCCTTTCAGGTGGGCTTTATCCTGTACATCCCATTCTTAATTATCGATATGGTGGTTGCCAGTGTATTAATGAGCATGGGAATGCTCATGTTGCCGCCGATGATGATTTCGCTTCCATTCAAGATCCTGCTGTTTGTTTTGGTGGATGGCTGGTATTTGATGGTCAGTT
>CAZVKP010000009.1:9397-19695 GCA_964627635.1 uncultured Calditrichaceae bacterium
ACAAGTTTTTAGAAAGGTTTTTTAGAATGACTGAACAGTTTGCAATAAAATTTATTACCGATGCAATCTATACCACGTTAATCATAGCCGGTCCGATTTTACTGGTGACATTGGCAATGGGATTAATGGTGGGAATATTTCAGGCAGTCACATCCATTAACGAGATGACCCTCACCTTTATCCCGAAAATTCTGGCTGTGATTCTTCTCCTACTGCTTTTACTCCCCTGGATGATTCAGGTCCTGATGTCCTATACAGTAGATGTGTTCAATTTGATTAAGACGGTGGCTCAATGATAAACTTTACCGAACACCAGATACTCCTGTTCTTTTTGATGCTTGTGAGATTCGTTTCCATGTTTGCATCCGCACCGGTTTTTAGCATAAGGGGTATTCCCAATATCCTTAAAATTGGGATAAGCGGGGCCTTAGCACTACTGGTGTTTCCACTTGTTGACAAGGTAACACCTGAGTTGGAATTAACACTGGTACAGGCCATAATTCTGGTTTTCGGCGAGATTTTAACAGGAATTACTATCGGAATCATTATCAATTTTATTTTTGCCGGGATTGAACTGGCCGGCGAATACATCGGGGTGGATATGGGATTCGCCATGGCACAGGAGTTTGATCCGATGTTTCAGCAACGTGTTTCGGTGATTGCCCGGCTGCAAAATATTCTTGCGATGCTCATTTTTGTTTTAATTAATGGGCACCATTTCCTAATAGAAGCGGTTGTTTACAGCTTTAAAATGTTGCCCATCGGTACCTGGTCCATGAATCAGTTGGCAATCTCTAAGATCATCGATTTATCAGCCTCGGTATTTGTTATTGGAATAAAGATCGCAGCGCCAGCTATTGTCACGTTGTTTTTAACCAGTGTGGCGATGGGAATTACCGCCCGGGCGGTTCCTCAAATGAATATCTTCTTCGTGGGATTTCCGCTTCGTATTTCAGCCGGCCTTATATCTCTGGTAATGGCGTTTCCTTTGTTCTTTTACATTTTTAAAAAGCTGTTAAACAGTTTTGAAGCAGACATTATGTATCTCTTAAAGGTAATGTAAAATGGCGGACGATTTTCAGGAAAAAACTGAACAACCAACTCCCAAGCGGTTGGAAGATGCTCGCAAAAAAGGTGATGTGGCAAAAAGCATGGAAGTGAACTCCGCTTTTTCACTGCTATTTGGTCTATCCCTGTTATATGCAATGAGTAGCCTGTTTTCCCGCCAGATTACACAAACCTTTCGTAGCATTTTTAATGGCGGTTATATGGTGAGCTTAACCCCCAATAGTGTGCATCATTATTACATACAGGGACTCGAACAGATCGGATTGGTCTTGGCTCTCTTTATGGGGACAATTCTATTGGTGGGATTGGCAAGTAATGTGTTGCAGGTTGGATTTATGCTAACACTTGAACCCTTAATCCCTAAGGGAAGTAAATTGAACCCGTTTAAGGGGTTGAAAAAAATTATCTTCTCCAAGCGTTCCCTCGAAGAGTTTGTTAAAAATATTTTAAAATTAACCATTATACTCATCGTAGCATATCACGCAATTATGGGGTATAAAGATGAGTTTATTCCGTTGATGGATAAAGGACCGGATCAGGTATTTTCCTTCATGTTGTCGGCGGGTTTAAAGGTCTGTTTCAAAATCGGTTTGATTTTCATCTTAATTGCAGCAGCGGATTATGCTTTCCAGAAATATGAACACACCAACAACCTGAAAATGTCTAAGCAGGAAGTAAAGGATGAGAATAAACAGACTGAGGGTGATCCGAAAGTGAAATCCCACATTCGCAGTATGCAGTTGCAAATGTCCCGTAATAGAATGATGCACGAAGTGCCGGAAGCGGATGTGGTGATCACAAACCCCACACATTACGCTGTTGCACTCAAGTATGAATTAGAAAAAGAGCAGGCACCCCGTTTGGTTGCAAAAGGTCAAAATCTTATTGCCCAAAAAATTAAAGATGTTGCAAATGAGCACAATATACCAATAGTAGAAGACGCCCCGTTAGCCAGAGCACTTTTTAAATCTACTGAAATTGATGAATTGATTCCGGCAAAGTTTTTCCAGGCCGTGGCAGAAGTATTGGCTTATGTCTATAAACTTAAAAACAAAAAACTGAATTAAAAGATGGTACAGGGAAATTTAATTAGAAGAAATAGTGATTTAATGTTGGGCTTAGGTGTCATTGTCATCCTGGTGCTGATGATAATCCCTATGCCCGCTCAGTTGCTGGATGTGCTACTGGCCCTCAATATATCGGCGGCATTGGTTTTACTGATGGTTTCCCTGTATCTGGTTAATCCGTTGGAGCTGTCAGCTTTTCCGAGTTTGTTGCTAATCATGACGCTGTTCCGGCTCTCACTTAATATTGCTTCTACCCGGTTGATTTTAGGAGAAGCTTATGCCGGAGAGATCATTCGCTCATTTGGAAGCTTCGTGGTTAAAGGGAATTATGTGGTTGGATTTATTATCTTCCTCATTCTCATCATTATACAGTTTGTGGTAATTGTGAAAGGTGCCGGTCGGGTGGCAGAGGTTGCTGCCCGGTTTACCCTGGACGCAATGCCGGGAAAACAAATGAGCATTGATGCTGACCTCAATGCCGGTTTGATTACCGAAGAGGAGGCTCGTGACCGCAGATTGTCCATTTCCAATGAAGCAGATTTTTATGGCGCAATGGATGGTGCCAGCAAGTTTGTGAAAGGTGATGCCATTGCAGGCTTAATTATCACATCCATCAATTTAGTCGGTGGCTTTATTATCGGTATGGTTCAGATGAATATGCCGCTTTCCCAGTCATTGCAATCTTATTCCTTGCTGACGATTGGTGATGGATTGGTTTCACAAATTCCTGCCTTACTGGTTTCTACGGCAGCCGGCATAGTGGTTACCCGTGCCGCCAGCAAAGATAACCTGGGAACCGATCTATCGAATCAATTATTTGCCAAACCTAAAGCATTGTATATCGCATCGGGAACGTTGCTATTATTTGGTGTTACCCCCGGGCTGCCGGCAATTCCCTTTTTCATTCTGGCGGCGATTACCGGCAGTATTGGTTTCAGCTTGCGGCAGGAGCCGCAACTTGAAGATCAATTGGAAGCCGAGGATGAAGAAGGCCAACTTCCCGCGCCATCGGAAAATATTGAAAGTTATCTGCAAGTAGATCCACTGGAATTGGAAATCGGCTATAACTTGATTGCACTGGTAGACGCAGAACAAGGTGGTGATTTATTCGATCGCATAACCTCTATGCGTAAACAGATGGCAATGGAACTGGGAATCATTGTTCCTCCCATCCGAGTACGCGACAATCTGCAACTGGATGCCGATGAATATGTCATCAAAATACGAGGTAATGAGATTTCCCGAAATGAGATGAGAATGGGACACTTTTTGGCAATGAATGCAGGTAATGTCGAAAAGTCGATAGAAGGTGCAGAAACCATTGAACCGGCTTTTGGACTACCAGCTGTTTGGATTCGGGAAGATCAGCGACATGAGGCGGAGTTAGCAGGCTACACCGTTGTGGAACCGTCGGCTGTGCTGGCAACACACCTGATGGAAGTTATCAGGCGGCATGCGGATAAGCTGCTGGGTCGTCAGGAAGTACAAAAGCTTCTGGATAATTTGAAAGAAGATTATCCGGCAGTGGTTAATGAATTAATACCCGAGCAAATGACTCTGGGATCAATTCAAAAAGTACTGCAAAACTTACTGCGCGAAGGTATCCCCATTCGGGATCTGGTGACAATTCTGGAAACCATAGCGGATTATTCAGGGATGACTAAAAATGTGGAAGTGTTGACGGAATATGTTCGATATAGCCTGAGTGATACCATTGGAAAGCTGTTTCAGGATGAAGATGGAATCATCCGTGCAATTACTCTGGATACAAAAATTGAGCAAACAATAACATCGTCCCTGCAGAAACAAAAGCAAATTTCGGACAATTTGGGGCTTTCCCCGGAAATTATCCGGAGTGTATATAAAAGTGTGGCGGAAAATGTGGAACAGGCACTGAGCATGGGGTATCATCCGGTCATTTTATGTTCCCCAACCATTCGTGCTTATTTCAGAAAATTAATTGAAAAGCAATTCCCGGATGTGGCAGTTTCCTCATTTGGTGAATTACCCGCCGAGGTTCAAATAGAAAGTATAGGTAAAGTGAGGATTGGTGATGAGAATTAAAAAATTTACCGGAAAATCTTTCCAGGATGCATTTGATCAGGTGAAGAAAAATTTAGGAGCAAATGCAGTTATTCTGAATTCCCGGAAAATTAAGGAAGGCGGAATTCTGGATTTTATGAATAGTAAAGAAATGTATGAGGTTACTGCTGCCGTAGATGAAGAAAAATCTGCAAAAGAGCAGGAAAGCATTCCTTTAAAGGCGCGTCAGGCTTACCAGATACCCGGAAAAGTGGAGGGTAAAAATAACGGTAACGGAACCAATGGCTGGAATGGAAATGGGAACGGGAATGGTTCGGTTGCCCAACAGGCACCGGACACCAGGATGCTGAAACAGCACAGCCACGACATTAAACTGCTCCACGAGGAAATTCAAGATCTCAAAAAATCTCTGACTCAGGTCTCGGATTTTTTGAAATACAGTAAAATGCCTGCTCTACCGGATATTTTTAAGCAAATCCTGAAAAAGTTGATGCATAACGATGTGAATGAGGATTTAGCAAAGGCTTTTGTACAAACCGTCTATTCCAAAACCAATGCTTCGGATTACAAGAACAAGACCACCGTGGTTAATAATTTGCTGATTCTTATGAAGCGAATGATTAAGATTGCCCCTTCTTTGGAAAAGGCAAAACGCAGTCCCTATGTGGTCGCTATGGTAGGCCCCACAGGTGTTGGAAAAACAACTACTGTAGCAAAATTAGCAGCCAATCTAAAACTCTACGGTCAGAAAAAAGTCGCGTTGATCTCTGCAGATACCTATCGGATAGCAGCTATAGAACAACTTCAAACTTTTGCTAATATTGCCAGCATTCCCATGAGTGTTGTATACAGCCCGGAGGATATGCAGGGGGCACTTAAAAAGTTCAGGGATAAAGATATTGTTTTGATTGATACTGTCGGTCGCAGCCAGAAAAATAAAGATCATTTGAAAAACCTCAACAACTTCATTGAGATGGCAAAACCCGATGAAACGCATTTGGTGCTAAGCTTGACAACCGGCTTCCGCAATTTGTTAGATATCATTCAGCGATTTCAAGTTATGCGTCCCAATCGATTTGTATTCACTAAACTGGATGAGGCATTAAACACCGGGAATATTTTAAATATTCTATACAAACATCAATTACCGGTTTCCTACATAACTACCGGGCAGGTTGTCCCGAATGATATAACAGAGGCAGAAAAAAATACACTGGTAAACCTAATATTCAAAGGAGTGCTGAATTGATCATGAATGATCAGGCGAGAAATTTGCGAATTTTGAGAGATGAGAGACAGCACCGATTCCATTCTCTGGTGAATTCCGATCACCAGAGAATTATGGTGGTTAGCGGTAAAGGTGGTGTCGGAAAAAGTTTTTTCAGCCTTCATCTTGCGCAGTCTTTGGCAAATCAAGGTGAGCGGGTGCTATTAGTGGATAGCAATCTTCAAAGCCCTAACCTTCACTTATTAACCAATATAGATTCTGAATTCCCGGTTCACTATTGGCTTGCCGAAAATTTACCGATTCAGGAGAAGGCTGTTTTCAACTTGTATAAAAATCTTGATGTCTTAAGCAACACAACTTCCAATCTACCGAATTTTGAGTATCTCGCCAATGGCGAGTTGTTTTTGGAATTACTCGCGCCTTTAGCCTCAAAATATAGTTTTGTGGTAATGGATACGCATACGTCGTTAAGTGAGTGGAACGTGAGCTTGTTACGCTATGCTTCGCTGGGACTGCTGTTAAGTATTTCCGAGCCGACCTCTGTTATCGATACCTATACCTATATCAAAGCATCTTTGCCTTATCTCCAACCACCCAATTTACAGTTAATTATTAATCAGGTTATCGAAAAACAGAACGGAATTGAAGCGCACCACAAATTAAATCAGGCACTCCATAATTTTTTAAACTTTCAGATTCACCTTCTGGGACTGGTTCCCTTTGATATGGATGTAAAACGATCCGGAATGGAACAGAAACCGATCTGGGAACTTTCCCGGCACTCAGTTGCTTTGTGGGAAATTCATAAAATAGCACAATCTGTTCGATCTTTAATTCAGCAAAAAAATAAGGAAAATCAAATAAAACAGGAGGTCAATGTATGAAAAATTTAGGATATAAATTCTCATTGCTTGCCTTTTTTGTTGCGATGCTTTCAGGGTTTTATATGCGGCTTTCATTGTGGGACAATCTGATTCGCTCTTTTGTATTCTATCTCATTTTTAGTGCGGTTTATTTGGTAGCTGCCCTTCTCATCAATCAGATGTCTCTGGATTCCATTAAGCAAAAGAGAGAAAAAAAAGGCAAGAGTAAGCAAGAAAAATTAGAAAATACTTCACCAAATTTGGCTAAATAAAAGGAGTAGGTGACAATGATGAAAAAGCAAGTTGATCCATTGTGGCAAAAATATTTTAACAGTAAAGATCCCGAATTCCGGAATCGTTTGATGCAAAAATATTTGGGTGTTGTTCATTATGTTGTTAGTAAATTGTTCAAATCGATTCCGCCGCATGTCGAACGGGATGATCTGGTGAATATCGGAGTTATCGGTCTGGGCGAGGCTTTGGATAGGTACAATCCCTATTTTGGCATTAAATTCGAAACATATGCAATCCCCCGGGTCAAAGGTGCAATTATTGATGAACTGCGCAAACAAGATTGGATTCCCCGTTCACTGAGATCGAAATCAAATAGAATTAAAAAAGTGGTTAACGATCTGGAGCAGGAAAATCGGGGGGATGTGTCGGATCATCAGGTAGCGCAACATCTCGGCATATCAGAGAGTGAATACCAGCAGTGGCAATCGCAGGTGAATCATACCAGCGTGGTTTCCCTGGACAAACCCAATCATCAGTTTGATGAGCACAATTTGTACGATATTGTTGAAGACGAAGCCAGTGAAAATGCACTCGATAGCCTGGAGGATGATGAGATGAAAAAGGTATTGGTGAGAATCATAAAAAAGTTGCCGGAAAAAGCAAGAATGGCCATTACGTTATATTATTATGAACACCTAACCTTTAAAGAAATCGGCAAAATTCTACAGGTGTCAGAATCAAGGATTTCTCAGATTCACAGTGAGACGATGGACCGTATGCGGAAGATGATTCAACAAGACCTGTATGTCTGATTTTTAGACAATCTCTAAGGTGTGTTTTTAGACAATGTGGAAGTTTTGTTGAAAAAGAATTGTGTAAGTAGTTGTAAATAAATAATTAATGAAATTAGCTAAACTATGGTATTGTTTTTGTATATAGTTCCCTAATAGAGGGGGAATCATGATACCGATAAAAATACAGAATATTCAAATGGCTGCATTATCTGCGGATAAGATGTTTCAATCTCTCAAGCATCTGCCCCAAAATCAGCAAAGAATATTTGAGTCCCAAATGCAAAAACAGATGGAAGATGCTCAGGAGCGCACCGAAGCTGCCGAAAAGTCTGAAAAGAGTCGGATCCAGGATGAAAAACAAAATCAGGAGGAGCAGAAACATGCAGAAGATGAGCATCAAGCCAATCAAGCTGAGATCGAGGCAAAGAAGAGTAGCTCCAATATTATTGAAAAAAAGGCGAATGGTACCATAAAACATTTGGATGTAAAAATTTAGGCAGAACAAAAATGTTAAAACAGCAATTGTCACTGGAATTTGTTGAGAAAAAAGTCAGAAGTTTGTCTAAGTTATCCACGCTGCCCCATCTGGCAACTAAAGTGATGGAACTGGTGGAAAATCCTAAAACATCTGCCTCGCGCCTGGCGCATATAATTTCGAATGATCAAATATTGGCTGCCCGCATTTTAAAATTGGCGAATTCTGCATACTATGGATTTCCCCGAAAAATTTCGACACTTAATCTGGCAATTGTGGTGTTAGGATTTAACGCATTGCGAGATTTGGTGTTGAGTATATCGGTGATAGATCAATTTATTGCGAAGGGTTTTAGTGACAAATTTGAACCGGATCAATTCTGGCGGCATGCGCTGATTGTGGGACGAGGTGCACGTGTATTGTCGAAATATGTAAATTACCCGGTAGCCGGCGAAGTATTTGTCGCCGGGTTATTGCATGATATCGGTTACCCGGTTCTTCTACAACAATTTCCGGAAGAATTTAAAAACGCTTACCATTACGCGGAAGAACGTGATGTTTCTTTCAATAAAGCGGAAACAAAATTAATTGGATTTACTCATACTGATTTGGGCGGATGGTTAGCGGAAGGTTGGAATTTACCCGAAAAATTGGTTAATGCTATCCGATATCACCATACGCCCGAAAAAAATCATTTTCATCAGGATCTGGTTAACATTATTCATGTCGCGGATTTAATCAGTTATTCAATAGGTGAGGGGAGCGGCATCAAAAACGTTGAGGAAATTTCTGTAAGTAATATTGAAGAAAAAATAGCAAAATTTTTTCCACGCAATGG
Source organism: uncultured Calditrichaceae bacterium (assembly GCA_964627635.1). Classification (GTDB taxonomy): domain Bacteria; phylum Calditrichota; class Calditrichia; order RBG-13-44-9; family RBG-13-44-9; genus CAZVKP01. The sequence goes on from CAZVKP010000009.1 coordinate 18,008, forward strand.
GTATCCCCTGAGTTTCTTTCAGGATAAATTTCGTGAGGAATGTGAAAAAGTAAATGATTTTCTCGAAATTTTAACCCAAGAGGAAGTGGTTGAATAATAAATAGAAAAGGAGAATAAGGATGTTTTCCGAACAAACAGAGAAACTGGATGTGAGTCACTTTAACGAAGACGAGGTCTTCGAAAATTTCAAAGAATCTTCTGCTCAGGCCCCTCAATTGGATCTGGTGCTGGAAAATTACATGGCACTTGTTAATCAGTTGAAGAACGATCTGGACGGGTTGCGTTCTGAGCTGGCATATCATAAGAAGGTGCACGGTGAAATTACCGAATCGATTGATGAATTTTTCACCATTCAAAAGTTATCATCTATCATTACCCAAAGTCTTGAATACGATGAAATCGTTCAAAATCTGAACGAAATAGCTGTCAAAATTATCCCCCATCAAAAAAATGCGGTGTTTTTAAGAGAAGAACAGTTTGTGGCAATTGGGGATGCGATTGATCCGGATTTTGAACTCATATTACAAAATATGATGGAAGAGGGGATATTGGATTGGCTGTGGGAACAGGGTAATCCTATCGTGGTGCCAATAAACGATTTTGTCCTGATCGACGGGCTGAAGATGAAATCCGGAAATATTGTGATTGCACCCATGATGCAAAATCAGGAAGGAATGGGAATTTTTCTGATTCACACTGAGAAAGAGCAGGCAAATTTTAGTTTTCACGATTTGGGATTGCTCAATATTCTCACTCAGCAGGCAGCTATTGCCATTCAGTATACCCGATTATACAAGAAATTGTCTTATACACATGAAGCCCTGAAAAATTCCCAAAGCCGCTTGATGCAAACCATTAAGCTGGCGACAGTTGGGGAATTGGCAGAGGGTATTGCACATGAAATAAATAATCCATTGCAAATAATCCTGGGTAATATCCAGATGGCAATGATGGGTTTTAAGCCGGAGGAAAGTCTTAAAATTGTGGAAACCCAGGCAATGCGAATTGCAAACATTGTGAGAGGGTTGTTAAGCATGGCTAAACAAAAGTCGGTCTCCGCTTCAGAATATCTTGAAATAAACCCCTTAATTATGAATACCATAAACCTGGTTCGGGGACAAATTGAAAAGAGGGGCATATCCATTCATTTGGATTTATCGAATGATTTACCGGTAGTAATGGGCAGTTCGGTATATTTCCAACAGATCTTGCTTAATTTTGTACTTCATGCCAAAAAACAGATCGAAAGAAATGGTGAAATTCATATTCAAAGTAGAAAGCTCTCGGACAATTCCATTGAAATTAAAATAACAGATTCAGGTGTTTCCTTGCCAGATGAATACGTGCGCAAGATCATGAATCCGTTTGAAGATATTGAGAATTCATCAGAAATGAATTTAGGGCTTACCGTGAGTGTACAGATGATACGCGACATTGGGGGTAGCGTGACCATCGAAAATGAAGGAGACACCGGTAATGAGATTTGCATGAAGATTCCAAAGGCGGAACCTAAGAAGGATAATTATGAAAGTGATACTGGGTAATCGGTTAAAATATTATAATATTATTGGCTTAATATTAGTTTTTGCATCCGGCAGTTTAGCACAAATAGTATCTCAATCCCTGTTTCAAATTAAACAGGGTGAGCAGCATTCTTCAGTCGTTTTAAAGCTGCCGGACCAGTGGGG
>CAZVKP010000010.1:0-19619 GCA_964627635.1 uncultured Calditrichaceae bacterium
CCAGGCGTTACTTGCAACCACTACTGGAGAATGAAATTGATACACTAATTTTGGGATGCACTCATTATCCGTTACTCAAATCAGTTTTACAAAAGATTGTAGGGCCGCATGTCCATTTAATTGACAGCGGAGTCGAAACGGCCATGGTAGTGGGACAAATGTTAGAAAAGCTTTCCATGTTTGCTGCAAAAGAGCGGATTCCGGAGCATCGATTTTATTTAAGCGACATGCCTTATAAATTTCAGGAAATTGCCGAACGCTTTTTAGAGCGAAGTATTCCTCATGTTCACACAGTAAATTTCGACAATTTTCTAATAGAAAAAGGCAGAAAGTTCTGGGAAAAGTATCAGGATGAGGTGGCAAAAGTTTATTAAATTGTTATGAAAAATTGTATTGGGAACAAAAGTAGTTGCCGATCAATAAATTAAAGAGTTGCTTTTATTCGGGAGCGTAGATGAAAAAAATTATAATTCACATAATTGTTTTAATTTTGATAGCAAATTTTTCTGCAGTTGCTCAATCAGGCGGAACCACCAGTTTTGAATTTCTGAGGAATCAGTATAGTCCAAGGGGGGCGGCAATGGGGGGAAATCTAATTGCGAATAAAGGCGATATTCATGCCATTCTCTACAATCCCGCTGCACTCTCGGGAAATACCTTCCGGCAATGGAGTCTGGATTATGTGGATCATTTGCTGGATTTTCAAGCCGGATATTTGGCGTATGCACAGCCGTTTCAAAATATTGGGAATGTGAGCGTTGGTTTAATTTATTTTAATTATGGTTCATTCGATGAAACTAACCAATTCGGCGAGGTGACCGGACGAACATTCGGTGCCTCGGAATTTGCTCTTAATCTGGCGCTGAGTAATACATTGGGAGATAATTTCGATTATGGCATTGGCATGAAGTTCATTTATTCCGGTCTGGATGAGGTAAATGCCTCAGCAGTTGCTTTGGATGCCGGCTTGCTGTACACTGTTAAAGCCCTCGATAATTTGCAATTAGGCATATCGTTAATGAATTTAGGTACTACTGTGGATAATTACACAACCCATGAAGAAAAACTTCCCACTATTCTCCAGGTTGGTTTTTCAAAACGGTTGGCACACCTACCTTTACTACTCAGTGCAAGTTTGAAAGATATAGCCGCCGATGAAGAAACTATTGAAGATCGCTTAAAAAAGTTCTCAATTGGGGGAGAATTTGATGTTAGCGAAGTGATCAAATTCCGACTGGGGTATCAAAATGAGATAAACCGTAGTGTGAAACCTTTGGGACGTAATGTACTAAGTGGTATTTCCTTAGGACTTGGCATTTTGTGGAATAAACTCAGATTAGACTACTCATACTCCAGCGTCGGCGACCTGGGAGATCAAAACCGGCTTGGGATAACCGGACATTTCTAACCTTTTTTTATGTAAAATCGTTTAGCGAATTTTGGTTTTATGTAGTTAAGAATCTCCTGCTTTTTGCAATTCCGGAAAAGCAGCTAACTTTCTTAATTGAACTTCCGAACAATTTTCCTGAATCTCTTCAAACAAGGTGCGTTCTTCAAAACGAACATGTGCATTTAGCAATTCGGATGTTTCTTTTAACAGTTCGGTAGATACTAATTCTGACTTGGCTGCTTCCTGTAATTGAAAAATTTTTCCACGAATTACCACATGTTGACGAAGTGTTTCCATCACCGAATCAGTGGGTCCTTCTGCACAAGTAAAGTATACCGGGAACAAAAGGTCTTCCTCTTTCCGGAAATGATGATACAAGTCGCTTTCCCAGAAGACCAGAAACCCGTCAACCAGTTCTTTGCTTGCCGATTCTGAATTTTGTTCTTTAGCAGCCTTTTCTAATCGTCTTGCCCAAACCAAACCATGATGATGTTCAGAAGACAAGCCATGTAATGCCTTATGTCTCTTCATCTTACCTCAAATTTTTATTTAAATTAGCCAATCATGAAACTTTGCTTAATGTTTACTGGCTGCCGGTGGAACCAAATCCACCCCGGGTGCTACCGGCATAATCAGGTCTATCCTGTTCTTCCCACTGGATTTCCGTAAACTGATTTTTTTCAAAAATGAGCTGAGCAATGCGAGTGCCTTTTTCAAGGATAATTGGGTTATCTCGCTTCGGTTCATTGGGATTATAATGCCTTATTAAACCAATTTTTACTTCGTCATCCGGTCCGCAATAATCCTCATCAATGATACCCACATCGTTTGCCAGGCTAATTCCCTTTTTAATTGCCAGGCCGCTTCTCATAAAAATTTTAAAATAATAACCTGGTGGCGATTCAATGATAAGTCCGGTGGGAACCATTGTTACCTTACCAGATAGTAGTGAGACTGTTTCAGCAGAATAGACATCTAATCCCACAGATTTTATTGTTTTGCGCTCCGGAAGCGGAACAGATTTATCTTTGCGATAAATTCGAATTTTCATAAATTTATACTCCAATTTAAGACAAAATATAACTGACGCTTCAGGAACATCAAAATTGTTTTGAATTGATATTTAACTAAAGATAGTTGGTAAAAGAATGCCAGATAAATTTGACTTAAATATTGCTCCATCCTATAGCCCTATTTTATTTGTTACTGCATTACGACAAGAGTCGCAAACATTAATTCAGAATTTGCCAACAGAAACTGTCTTTCACGAAAATAAATCCACCATCTACAAACTGGATGATAAACCGGCTTATTTGCTGGAGTTGGGCATTGGAATACCGAGAAATTTTGAAATTTTGCTCCAGCACGTCAAAAAAATTCAGGCCAAATTGATGATCAATTTTGGAATCTGTGGTGCACTCGAGCAAAACATTGATCTCTTTCAAGTATTTTTCATTGAGCGTGTTTGTCAAACCGAAAAACCTGAAATTCTATTAGCAGAAGAACGAAACTCTTTTAATAAAATAACCGGAAGATATCCCAAGTCATCGCTCGTTACAGTAGAAAAACCGGTAGTCAATCCGGAACAACGCGAAAAACTTCTTCGGATATCGAATTCCAGGCTGGTGGATATGGAAGCCTATTCATTAGCAGAATTTGCTAAAAAACAACAAATTCCAATTATTATTATAAAAGTGGTATCCGACTATGCGAATGAAAAAAGTTTGGAATTCACAAAACAGCAAAAAGCTATCTGGCAGAAGAAATTAAGAACAGCATTATTAGATTTATTAAAAAACTTGATTTAGAAGTAACGGAGATTTGGGGGTTGATCGATTAAAAGATGGAATCATTGCTTACCGCAACCCGAAGTGCTTTAGGTATTACTTTAACTTTCAATATTTTTCCATCTTGAAATGGATTTCCATCGGTATGTATTATTCCCTCGATGTTACGTTCCAAAATCAGGGATTGACATTGAAAAGTTGAAAAGCCCTCCATTTCATCAATTGTTCCATTAAATAATCGGTATAAATTAGGAGCGGCTTTCCAGATGGGAATTGAATCCAAAACGCAGACATCCAACAAGCCATCATCTGGTTTTGCCTTCGGGGCAATAATGGCGCCATTCCCATATTGTGGTGCATTTGCAACACTCATGAGCAACGGAGATAACTGTATTTCACGGTCATCCATGATTAATCTGACCGAATTAATTTGGTATTGTAAAAAGGATTTGGTACCCACTAAAAAATAGGGAAGCGGTCCGCGAACACCGAACTGCTCAAAATTTTTACTGATTTCCGCATCGAGTCCGATACCTGCTACATTGAAGAAATATCGATCATTAATTTGTCCGGCATCAATTGTTAAGATTTTAGGGGAAAGTAGTAACTTCAATGATTTTTGTCGATCCAATGGAATTGCAAAATTTCTGGCAAATCCATTGCCAGACCCGGTTGGACAGATTCCCAAAACAACCTCGGTGTTTAATAAACCGCTTCCCACCTCATTGATTGTGCCGTCACCCCCGACCGCCACGATCATATCAAATCCTTTTTCAACCCCCTGTTTTGCCAAAATAGTACCTTCTCCCGGCTCACTCGTATAAACAATTTCCACTGTTTTGTCATGGGACTCAAACAACTTTTTTATCCAACGAATCACTTTTTTTGAGCTTCGGTTAATCCCGGATGCCGGATTGATTATAAATAATACGTTTTGCAGAGAAGCTTTTTTAGGCATCGAGCAAACTTTCATATTTTTGAAGTAACGGATTAAATAATACTGTGAAGTTCATTGGTGTTATTTGGTTTAAACTTTGCTTTATTATATGATTGATAAATCTTGTTTGCTGCAACTAAATAGTCTTGTCTGCTCTCGATTTGAAACCAATAGATGTCAGCATCTGACCTGAGCCAGGTTAATTGTCTTTTAGCATATCGACGGCTGTTTCTTTTAACCAATCTGATGCATTCATCATATGTTATATTACCTTCAAGATACTGAATAACTTCTTTATACCCCACTGTATTTAAACTATTAAGATGCTTATTATATCCCTTGTTCAGGATGTTGGCTACCTCTGCTAATAATCCCTGCAGAAACATTTGCTCCACTCTTGTGTTGGTATCCCGGTAGAGTTGTTTACGTTCTTTGTTGATCCCGAATTTCAATGGGGTAAAATTTGGAGGATCTGTTTTTTGCATTTGTAAATCTGAAAGCTTAGCGCCACTGGCAAGGTAAACTTCCAATGCCCGTATCACACGTTGGGTATTGTTCGGATGATTTTTTTTCGCCGAAGCCGGATCCGCGGCCTGTAAAGAATAATAAAGGGCTTCCGGACCCTCATTTTGCAGGCGTTGTTGAAGCGATTCCCGAATTTTGTCATCTCGCACATCATCCGGGAAAAATCCTTCCAGCAGGGCTTTAACATATAATCCTGAGCCTCCTACCACGCAGGGAATCTTGCCCTTACCGAGTATGTCGTCAATGCATTTCCGGGCGTCCTTACCAAATTCTCCTGCAGAATAAAAATGATCCGGTGCTAAAATATCTACGAAATGGTGCGGAATTTTAGCCCGAACATCTTTTGAGGGCTTGGCGGTACCAATATCCAAATATTTATATATTTGCCGTGAATCGGCGGATATGATCTCCAAAGGAAGTTTCTCGGCAAGCAGCGTGCTTAAATAGGTTTTCCCCACTCCCGTGGGACCAACGATTATCGGAACAATTCGTTTTTTTGCTCTGGCCGCCATCAGGAAATTCTTTTGAACTTTTTGTCAATTTCTTCCAAGTTGAGAGTGACAATTACCGGTCTGCCGTGAGGGCAAAAATACGGCTCTTTTGTGGCAAATAATTGATCCACTAAAGATGCCATTTCTTTCGGTGTTAACTTTTCACCGGATTTAATAGCATTTTTACAGGCAAAAGCAGCTGCTATCTTTTCATGGGACTGATATTTACTGCCTTCATTTTCGCGGTAATAGTCTATAATTTCCAGCAACACTTTACCTTCATATCCGACTTTCACATCCGCAGGAATCGCTTCAATTAAAACGGTCCTACCACTCAGCCCGGTAATCGAAAATCCAATTTTTTGAAGCCAATCTTTAATTTCGCCATAAATCAGAAAATCTTCCAGAGCCAAATCAAGAGTTTGGGGGAATAACAATTTTTGGGATGGTAATCGCCGTTCTTCATTCAAATAATTTAACAGTTTTTCGAAAAGTACTCTCTCATGCGCCACATGTTGATCAATAATCACCATTCCACTCTTTATTTGTGAGAGAATGTAACGTTTATGGATCTGCCACAAACTGGACTGTTGAACCGTCTCTTCGTCAGGTAGTGGGGTAGTCCCTTCGTCATCTTTTTCATCCTCTCCCGCCTCTTCCATTGGAATGGTATAATTGAAAGTCATTTGGCTACTATCACCAGGATCTTCCAGTCTTGGATTACCGGTATTAAAGGGCCTGGAAGAAAATTGACGTCGCACTTTGAACTGACGTTCAATTTCATTGCGGGTATTCTCATTATCTTTAAGGTTAAATGCCGGCACAATTTTCTCGGATTGAATAGCTTTGCGGACCGCTGAAAGGAATAAATGATAAATTGCCCGTTCATTGGCAAAACGAACTTCCATTTTGGTGGGGTGTACATTAATATCAACCAGTTGCGGCTGAATTGCCAGAAAAATGATGAATTGGGGGTATTGGGAGCGTTCAATTAAATTCCCGTATCCCTGCATCACAGCATGGTTTAAGCTTCTGTTTTGAATTGCCCGTTTATTCAAGAAAATAAATTGGTTGTCACTGTTACCGCGTGTCATATCCGGTCGACAAACATATCCCTCCAGTTCAATTTCATTTAATTCTTCCTGAATATAAACTAATCCTTCATATAATTTTTCACCCCACACTTGACTGATTCTTTCATCGATGGAGGCTGTCGGCAAGTTATAAATTTCCTTATCGTTATGAACAACTGTGAATTTTATTTCAGGATAGCTCAGAAAGAATCTCTTCAACACTTTGTTGATGTGATTGAATTCCGTGGTGTCTGCTCGCAAAAAATTTCGACGGGCAGGCGTGTTGTAAAAAAGATTTTTTACAGATATGACTGTACCCGGTTTTAAAGCAGTTTCAGTACTGTTCACAATTTTGCCCTCCTCCAGGCGTACCACGGTGCCTGCTCGGTTATCCTGCAAACAGGATTTCACTTCAATTCGGGAAACTGATGCAATGCTGGGCAGAGCCTCTCCACGGAAACCCAATGTATGAATACGATCCAAATCGCCAACCGTATCTATTTTGCTGGTCGCATGACGTTGAAAAGCCAGATCAATTTCTTCCCGGTTAATCCCGACACCATTATCCACTGTCTGAATTAATTCTTTGCCAGCACGCTCTAAGACCACCGTAATCTCAGTTGCCTGCGCATCTATTGAATTCTCAATTAATTCTTTGATAACCGCGGCGGGACGATCGACAACTTCACCCGCGGCTATTTTATTGGCAATTTGGTGTGGCAAAACTTTTATGCGACTCATAACCAAAAAACTTTCTGACGTGAGAGAAAAGTTTGATTTGTCTCAACATCATATTCAAATTCGTATCTGTTTTTTGATAAAAATAAAATATAATGAACGAACGGCGTTTTTTCAATTAATTAAAAATTGGACAGAGATGGGGTTTTTATAAATATCTAATAGTTCAATTCTTCAGCTTGTTCGAAAAAATCGTAAAAACCTAATTCTTTCAGGGGCTCTTGAATTTCTTTGGTAATAGCTTCTGCGTCGATATGTCCCACTCCAATCATGAAATTTTTTAATTCCTTTAGTAATTGTTGCATCCATACACTAAAAGCTAATATTTCTTTATCTGTTAAATCCGGTTTGCCGACATTGATTTCAGAGCCATTTCCCAATTCAAAAGTTGCTAAGTTCCGAAAATATTTTAAAATGGTTTGATAACTTTGTTCTGCCATGGCACGAGCTTTCCGGTCTCCAACCACATCGGCAACATATTGGAAAAACAGTTGATAAGTTTTTCTGAAAATCTTATCGGTTGCATTGGATTCCGTATTCTTAGCATCAGCCATAAATTATCTCCCAATAAGTTGCTGGACGGCATGTAGTATTTCACTCATTTCGTGAGATTTGGTAAAGCTAAGAGATGGGTATTCACTCAATTTTTGAGAAAACTCTTCTTGATTCCTTTCGTCGGTCAACAAAACAATTGGCAAAGCGCTTGTTTCCCTGACACTTTTAACCAGTTCAAAACCGTCGCTGTCCGGTAATTTGGTATCGGCAACAACAATATCCGGTTCCAATTTATTTATCAGATTTAATCCTTTTTGCTTATTTTCAACTGCATATACGGTATAGCCGATATTTTCGAAAGTACGTTGTAACATTTTTTGGACTACCACGCTGGTGTTAATAATCAATAACTGCTTGGGTTCTTCGGATTGTTCGGTTTCCGCTTCTTGTTTCTCATCTAATTTTAATGGTTCCGGGATAATTTCAAACTTGCCTGCTTCCCAATCCAGCATGGTATCAATGGCTTGATCATCCTTCAATTCCCCTAATTTTACATCTTGTAAAATTCCCTTTTGATATTTAAAAACACCGGTTTCCTCATCTTTTTTTACAACCAGTTTACCGTTTAGAGAATTTGACTCACAGAATTTTAAAATATCGACTAAATCTCTTTCGGCTAAATCCCCTTTGATGTTGGGTGTTATATCGGAGGAATCTTTCTTTGCTGCTTTTTGCAGGGTATCCCTTAAACGTTGACTCATTATTTTCCCCATGCTGAGGGATATGGAGGGAAATCGTTCGACAATGACATCGAAATCCGATTTGTTCAAAATAAACATTTCTGAAGGCTCAGTGGTTATCACCGAAGCAGAACGCGGCTCTCCCGTCAAAAGTGACATTTCTCCGAAATAATCCCCGCCAGTCAGATAAGCGATAACCGTTGGTTCCTCTGTATCATCTTGCTTGACCACAACTTTTACTTTTCCACTAATGATGATATACATTTTATCGCCGGGATCCCCTATTTGGCATATTACTTCTTCCTCATCGAACGGTTTAAATTTTAGTCTTTCCACAATAAAATCAATTCCATCTTTCCCCAATGTTCGGAAAAAGGGGACCTTTTTGAGGACTTCACTTATCTGAAACATAGATTTCTCCTAAAAATATTTAGACACGTTTGATAATGAAATTAACAGGAAAAGGATAATTCCCATCAAAGCCAATAACCATATTATTGAATACGATTTGCGCCGACTACGCAATCTTGTAAAGCGAATGTTGTGATGCTTGTCTTTTTCCTTATCAGGATTATAAAAACGAGGTGTATAATCGAAGTTTTTATGTTTTGATAACCGGGTTAACATAATTTACTCCCACTAGTACAATAAAAATTCATAATTCATAAAAATAATCCGTTGTGCTAATAAATAGAACAAAGCAAGACCTGGAAACCGCTTCATAGAGGTGATCACAATGTGAGAAGCGGTTAATTTTAAATAACTTATAGTTTCAGTCACCCTGCTGAAGCAGGGAGTTAATTGACAACTCTTTTTCTATTAACATCCGGCAACTGCCCGTCAAGGGGCCGTCGGGCTCCGGCTCTTGACGGACCGGGTTTTTGACTGATCGGATGATCTTAGGCTCTTTCATAAAAAAGATAACCGTTTCCCACGAAGTGGTGCCTATGGCAAATGGTTTTAAATTAATTAGCACAACGAGTTAAAAATAACAAATTTGCAGCAAGATGCATAGACAAAATTTTGAGACTGCAACTTAGCATCATAATCTTGTTTTAAACCATTCACATATTTTAACTAATCCAAAAGTAATATAAGTAAATATGTGGGCACAATCAATTGTGAGATGGAGAATAACTCAACTGCGCGGATGATACTGTTTATACACTTGGGAAAGTTGCTTTTGCGAAACGTGAGTGTAAATCTGGGTAGTGGAAATATCTGCATGTCCCAGCAATTCCTGAACTGCTCTCAAGTCTGCACCGTTCTCAAGCAGATGGGTCGCGAAGCAGTGGCGAAAGGTGTGTGGATGGACATCCTGGTTGACGTTTGATTGCACTACGTATTTTCGCAATATCTTCCAAAATCCCATGCGAGTGAGGGGACGTCCGTTACGGTTTAAAAATACCACATTTTTTGAACTCACACCGCTTGCCAACACCGGACGAATTCTGCCCAGATATATTTTTAAGCGGTAAATTGCTTCCTGACCGATTGGTACAATGCGTTCTTTGGAACCCTTTCCGTGAATTCTGAGAATTGCTTCGTCCAAATAAAGTTCATTCAATTTTAAATTGAGTAATTCCGATATCCGCAAACCACCTCCATACAGGGTTTCAAGCATGGCCCGGTCCCTGATGCCCAAAGCCGTATCAATATCGGGTTGTTCGATAATGGAGATAATTTCTTCCACAGAGAGGACTGTTGGGAGTTTGCGTTTTAACCGTGGTGTTTCCAATAGTTCTGATGGATCTGTTTCCGCCAAATTGTTCATCACCAGATACTGGTGAAAACCCCGGATTGCCGAAAAATTTCTGGCCATACTGCTACTGGACAATCCAACATCATAGAGTTGACTTATAAAATTTTGAAGTAAAAGTGGTGTAATTTTTTCAACCCTATCTATTTTTTTTTCTTCCAGATAGTAAATATAACGGAGCAGATCATTTTGATATGCAAAGAGGGTATTGTCCGATAAAGCTTTTTCCAAAGCCAGGTGTCGAATGTATTTATCTAAATGAGTCTTCCACTTCATTTACAAACTCACAAAGGGATTACTATATTTTTCAGCCTTTACTGAAGTGTTTGGACCATGGCCGGGGTATAATTGGGTATTTTCCGACAGAGTGTAAATTTTAGAGCGAATTGATTCTATTAACTCTTGATGCGATGAGGCAGGAAAGTCGGTTCTGCCGATTGAGCCTTGAAAAATAACATCTCCCACAAAAGCGTGTTTATCACAAATTAAAGAAATGTGGCCAGGAGAATGACCCGGTGTATGAATTACGCGAAGGGCAAGATCACCTAATTCAATAACATCATTTTCGGAGAGTAGTTGATCCGGGTGAGGTGAGATGAGTTGAAATCCGAGGAAGGCGGAAAGATTCAGGTTTGGATCGCCTAAAAAGGGTGCGTCTTTTTCATGGATTAGTAATTTGGCTCCGGTTTCCTCTAAAATTCGTTGATTGCCCGCAATGTGATCGCCGTGTCCATGAGTATTGACCAGATAAACCAATTCCAAATTTAAAGAGTTAATTTTACTGAGGATGGGATCGGGATTTTCTCCCGCATCGATTAGCATCGCTTTGTTGGAAGTTTCGGGGTAGATCAGATAATTATTAACTGCAAAATTGCCAACGGTGAACTTTAAAATCTGCATAAAACCTATTCTTCATGCGATGGCAAGAGATGTTCTGCAACCGAAAGCGCAATTCCGGACAACATGACTTCCGGTGCCAGCTTTGTAAAATCGCCGGAAAGCAGTGAAGCGTCCACATTGCTGTAAACTGAGCAGCCGGCTTCCTTTTCAACGACGATTCCGGAAACTCGACCCATGAATTCTCCGATAAAAATAATCTCACCCAGCGATTCGCTGGGTACGTATCCGGTACAGAAATGCAGTTGAAAATGAGTGTTATGGGTATATATGGAAATCAAATTCCCTTTGGTTTCTCCTATGGGGACATCGGGATAAATTTCTAACGAAAGCCGTCTTTTATCCTTTGTATTTTCGAGCACAAACCGGAAGTGATCGACTCGTTTCACAGGCTCCACACCAAGTACTTTGCTGATTGTCTTTATATCATCATCAGTAAACAAATGTTCTTTCAAAAGTCTTTACCTCCTTTTACGATCCGATCGATTAAAATTTAGACAGAAATATCAATCGATCCAAATACAAAATATTAGTAAAAAACCTCAAATAATACGACTCAGACCTCTAAAATAATGATGTTTGATTCCTCAAACGATTTTGATATACGAATAAAAGTTATAAAATGTTTTTAAAATTTGCAAATTTGAATTAGGTGATGTTTGGTTTTTGGGGAGTTAAGTAAATCCCTAAGAAAGTTGCAGATTGATAGGAGGTGCTTGATGGAAGGTAAATTGGATAGCAGCTATTTGATGAAATCGATGAGGGTTTGAATTACAGACTTTTCAATATGTAATATACTTTATGTATTTTTGGGAAGGATACGAGGTCTGTTAACTTCTCTGAAGTTAATATGCATTCTCACCCCTCACAATCGCAATGAAAGTCATTAACATTATTTTAATGTCGAAAAGTAATGACCAGTTTTCAATATAATACACATCATACCGGGTACGATCTTCAATGGGAGATTGCCCTCGTAAGCCGTTAACTTGTGCCCAGCCGGTCATACCACTGCGAACCCGGTGTCGTTCTGCATATTGGGGAATATATTTTTGGAACTCTTCCACAAACGGCTTGCGCTCCGGACGGGGACCAACCAGGCTCATCTCACCTTTAAGCACATTAAATATCTGGGGGAGTTCATCCAGGCTGGTTCGCCGGAGGAAGGCGCCAACTCTGGTTACTCTGGGATCCTTTGCTTTCGCCCACACCGGCCCGGTTTGTTTCTCTGCATCACTTATCATTGAACGAAATTTCAGCATACTGAATTCTTTGCCGTCTAATCCCACACGTTTTTGTTTGTAGAATACCGGGCCTCCGGAGGTAATTTTAATCAATAGCGCAATAAGGAGTAGAAACGGAGCACTCAGGACAATACCGATTACCGAAACTAAAATGTCAAACGCCCGTTTGATGAATCCCTGCCAGCCGGAAAATGACACTGATTTGAGTCGCAAAACCGGCATTCCTCCGACTTCCATCGAGGTTGTTTTGGAGGTGATCAAGTCAAGTAGATCCGGCAAATAAAAAAGTTCAACATTTTTGCCTTCCGTAAGTCGAATGATATCAAGCACTCTGGCGTGTTCCTTTGCTTCGAAGGCAAGCAGTAATGCATCCGGTTTCTTGTGGTTGAGTACATCTAATAAATCTGCCACCTTACCATCGTAAGGGATTTGTAAGCTATCCTTTGGTTCGTCCGAAAGATACCCTTTAACTTGCAAATTTCGGTCATTGATTTTATAAATTTGTTCGAAAAACCGTTGAATGAGATGGGAAGAGCCCACCAGTATGGTATTTTGTAATCCATATCCTTTTTTCTGAAAATACCGTCGTATTCTGTGAAATATAAATCGTCCGATCAGAAGAAAAATCAGGCTGTTAATGAAAACCAGCAATATGGTTAAGCGGGAATAGGAGAAGCCGCGATATAAAAATGCCCCACTCATCGCGAAGATGATTCCTAAAAAACTCGTTTTAATAATGACCGGAATATCCTGATTAAATGTTGAAAAATGTCTGCTTCGGTATGCATGCATGATGCTGAAAAGGATCAAATAAATAAGCAGAAGAATGAAGGAGGCAATCAGATAATTGTTAAATGGCGGAATTCCTTTTTCCACAGGAAAAATAAATGTCATTGGTGAATGAAAGCGCAGGTAAAATGAAAACAGGAATGCCCCCTCGATGGCAAGTGCATCGATCAACATTTTCAGAAACGGGATCAGTAAATTTCTCTGATAAGTATTTTTGTCCATAGAAACAAAAGGTTATTTAAGTTTATCTCTAAAAAATTTCTGAGCCTTATTAAAGATAAATTCGGATATTTTTTTTCTGAAAACTTCCCCGTCAAATTTAGCGGCATGTTGTGCGATCATATCCGCATTCCAATCAATCTTTTCAGTCCTCTTTACCGCATCGATCAATCGCTCAACATTATGCTGATTGAAAAAAACACCTGTCGCTTCATCCGGATTATTTTCATTATAACCAATCACGGTTTCCAACGCGCCGCCTTTTCCGAAAGCAACCACAGGTTTTCCACAAGACATGGCTTCCACAGGTACAATCCCGAAATCTTCTTCGCCAGGGAATATGAGGGCAATACAATTTCCATAATAATCAATCAATTGATTTGACGGTTGCCAGTCCACAAATTGAACGGTTGAACCTGCCATAGATTTCAATTTTTCAAGTTCCGGTCCATCTCCCACCACAATCAGCTCTTTGTTCATTTTATTAAATGCCTTAATTGCCAGGTCCACTTTTTTATAAGGTACCAGTGCTGAAACGATCAAATAAAATCCACCATTAACCCGACTTACTGAGAACGATTTAGTATCCACCGGTGGATGGATAACTGTGGCTTCTCTTCTGTAATATTTTTTTATCCTTTTTGCCACATGGGCAGAATTTGCCAAAAAATAATCGACCCGGTTGCTGCTGGTTACATCCCACATTCTAAGATAATTGGCAAAATACGGAATAATTTTACCACTTAACCAGCCAGTTTTATCTTTCCCGAAATATTCATCGTACATATCCCAGACATACCGCATGGGGGTGTGTAGATAGGAAATGTGAAGTGCATCCGGTGGGGTAATGATGCCCTTGGCTACTGCGTGGGAAGTGGATATAATTAAGTCGTATTTTTTGAAATTAAACCGTTCAATTGCTGTTGGAAACATCGGCAGGTAGTGGCGGTATCTGGTTCTCTTAAATGGTAAATTGTTGATAAATGAAGTGTAAATAGTGTGTGACTCGATAGCGGGAGAGACTGAACCTTTCTCGTGGATTAAGGTGAACAAATCGGCTTTCGGATAAAGTTCACACAAAATTTCCAGCACCTTTTCACCGCCCCGCATACCGTTCAGCCAATCATGCACAAGGGCAATATTTAAATTGTCAAAATTCATCGAATTATCTATGCCATTTTTCAAGAACTTAAAAAATTTAACCAAATTGGAGTTTAATTCAATAGCAATTTCAATTAATTTTAAAAAATTCAGATTAGATTTTGTAGGGTGAGTAAATCATCTTTTAGCTTCTCTGCTCTGGCTTGCGTACCCCGACACCACCATTTAAAATTAATACTTCAAACTTGGAAAACTTTTCTTAATCGGATATATTAAAATTCGTGATTATTTGATGGAAATTTAAATCAATTGATTATTAAAAATATTTAGGGCATAAGGAGGACATATGGCACATCTCTGGCACGGGATTAATACCGGTGTAAATCCCCCGGAAGATATAAATGTGGTTATCGAAATACCCAGCGGTTCCAAATGCAAATACGAACTCGATAAAATTGCCGGCATCGTTCGAGTGGACCGGGTTATTGCCAGTGCAGTGTATTATCCGGGGAATTATGGTTTTATTCCCCAAACCTTTGCAGAAGATGACGATCCCATCGATGCATTGGTGTTATCTCAGATCAGTTTTCATCCGGGAGTGGTAGTTCGTTCGCGCCCCATTGGGGTGATGCGGATGACCGATGCCGGAGAACCCGATGATAAAATTTTGTGCGTTCCCAGAAGGGATCCCCATTATTTACAGACAAATACCATTGACGATCTTCCTTCTCACGTGCTGGCAGAAATTCAGGAATTTTTCCGGGTGTATAAAAATCTGGAAGAGAAACAGGTGGTTATCGAGGGGATTGAACCAAGGGAGCTGGCAATTAAATTAATAAATGATGCGATAAAGGGTTACAGAGAAAAATATGTGGGAGGTTGATATATTAAAGTATACTGCTAAAAATTCAGGTAGCTATATTAAAGAGAGTTTTTCAAAGCATAAACATTTGTCAATTTTATTGTTGAAAATATTAGTTTACACTAAGGTATTGGTGAATTACGGTTTTTAGGATGAACTTAACAATTAATCAAATAAAAGCACTCGATCTCAACCGGAATCTGGCAGTAACCGCCGGCGCCGGTTCCGGTAAAACCACCATTCTGGTGAAGCGTTATTTACATATTTTATTAAATAATCCGCATCTCAATGTGTCTAATGTCCTGGCGATCACATTTACTGAAAAGGCGGCTGCGGAAATGAAAGATCGCATTTTTCAGGAAGTGAACCAGGAATTTCTCAAAGATAACGTTCAAAAAGAGCGATTGTTTGAAATTATGAATCAGATGCAGGATGCCCGTATTCAAACCATCCATGCGTTTTGCAGTCACCTGCTGCACCAGTATCCGGTGGAAGTGGGTATCAATCCGGATTTTACAGTACTGGACAGTCTGCAAACCGAAGAGCTGCTCAATCAAACTTTTCGGGATTTTTTCATCGATTATGAAGTGGAGGGACATCCGCAACAAGAGAACATACTTACCACTCTTCGGGAATTATCCCCCCGTCGGGTGAAAAACATTTTTTTTAACATCTATCACTCCCGTTCTATTATTTTTCCTTTCTTGATGAACTTACCGGTCAATTCTCCGCCGGATGTGAAACAGTTGTGGGAAGAACAGTTTGAAAGTTATCATGCTCTTATATTGAGTCCTTTGCTGGAAAATAAAAAATTCTGGGAAGGGATATCTGAATTAACGGAGATAGAAATTTCCGGTAATGAGAAGGAAGTTCAGCGTCAGAAATTGCTTGCGGACTATTTGGGGGAAATTCAAACTAACGCAAATCCGAACAAACACGTTTATCAAACCATTATTCCTATTATTGATTTGTTAACGAAAAAAGATAAGGGGGCATACAGCAGAATTCCCGGCGGAGAAAAATGTTGGGGAACGATAGGGGTTGAACGCTTTAGACAGTTATCGGAAACGGCTGCAGGTTATTCCGGTCAGCTAATTCCATTTGAAGAAGAGACGGAGGATCATTATGCAAAAGTATTTGTGGGGTTGAGAGAAGTTTTATTGGAATATCTTTCCAGAGTTGAAAAGACAAAAACCCGGCAAAATGCCCTCGATTTTGATGATCTGCAATTGGGTGTGCTTAAACTTTTGCAGAGCCGTCCTGAGATATGCGATCAGCTTCGGGAACGCTATCCCTTTATTTTAATTGATGAATTTCAGGATACCGATCATCTGCAAAGCGAGATTATTCGATTTATCTCGCACGACCAATTGGGCAAACTGGATCGCAACCGGCTGTTTATTGTGGGCGATCCCAAACAATCCATTTTTGGTTTCCGTAATGCGGATGTCAGTATTTTTGAGAATTATATGAATGAGTTTGCCAGTGAACAACAGGAAGCTGAGAGGTTTCAAATTGAAGGATATGACGAAGATTTGCAAATCACGCCCGAGAATCTTCAGGGAATTATTCCATTATCAGAAAATTTCCGTAGTTCCAAAGTTCTTATTCAATTTTTCAACCGGTCATTCGAACCAATTTTCAAAAAAGAAACTCAGTATGACGCAGAATTTCAGACGCTTTCCGCTCAAAAATCCGGGGCAAGTGAACAAAATTCACAAATTAATTTAGATTTATTTTACGACCAGAGCGAGGAGGGCCTGGATACCGAAAATTTACAGTCGAACAAAATTGCCGAACAAATTCAAACCATAGTGGATTCGGATGAGTACCGAAAATTAGTTACCACTGCCGAACAAAACCGGCTCGAAAAACTTTCCTATGGCGATATTGCCGTGCTCATCCGGTCGCGAAATTCTCTAAGCAAACTTGAATCCACTTTTCGGGAACGGGATATTCCCTACCAAACTTACAAAGGCAGCGGATTTTTTCAACGACAGGAAATACAGGATTTGTACTACATGTTGTCTGCTGTTGCAGACCCGGACAATGATTTTGCTTTTGTGACTTTCCTGAGAAGCAGCTACCTAGCGCTGTCAGATGTTTGCCTTTTGTATTTAAAGCAGGTTGTGGGAACTACCTACTGGGGAAAACTAACGAGGTTTTCGAAATGGTTAAGGGATGAAGTTGCTGCTGAGGAAACTTTCCATCCAAAATTTTATGATTTTATGAAAAAGAACCACCACTCAATAAATTTGGATGCGGGAGAACGGGACACCATTTTAAAACTTATAGAGGAATTTTCTGAATGGCATGAACTGGCATTGAGAGGGAGTTTTAGCCAGCTTCTGGATAAATTAGTGGAAGATTTAAATATCCGGGCGGTGATGAACATTCAACAAGACGGTTCTCAAAAAGTTGCCAATCTGGATAAGTTCATTCACTATATATTCGAATTTGAACAGAGCAATTCCGGTTTGCTGTCCGAACTGCTGGACATTCTTCAGCAGCAAATTACCGGTCAAATGATGGAAGGTGAGGGGGTAATTATGGCCGAGGATGAAGACAAAGTCAAAATTATAACATACCACAGTGCTAAAGGTATGGAGTTTCCGGTTGTTTTTCTGCCGTTCTTGGAAAAATCGTTCAGATATAACAGTCAGCTTATCATGGACAAAAACTGGGGTCCTGCATTTAGCCTGGAAAGATCGGTGACCCGGGATGATGCGCAACCATTTGCATACGAATTTTTACGAACTCTGGATAAAGAAAAAACACTGGCAGAAGAAAAACGGCTATTCTATGTGGCGTCAACCCGTGCTCAAGACCACCTATTCCTTTTAGGTTCGGTAGATAAAAAGGGAAATATTGGGAATCCCTCTACATTGAGTTGGTTCCTGAGCGCTTACGGTAAGGAAGAATTGTCTCCTGTGCATAAAACGGAACAAATAAATATTGGTGAACAGTACACTTTTACCATCCAACACCGGGTTGTGGAGGAAATGCCGGAAATGTTCGAGAAAAAGCAGGTACTAAAATCCGGGGAAATAAATTTTCAGGATATTTTTGATACAGAAAGCGTTCGGCTTCAGACTCCCGTCCCGGAAGCGCCTGGCGGGCAGGTTTATTCAGCAACTCAATTGATGTTATTTCAGGAAAATAAGGAACGCTATTTCCGGCACTTCTATTTGAATGATGGACAAATTTTTCCGCCGCAGGTGGATTTGGAATTTATCGATGAACCGGGTGGCGCCATGTGGGGAACCACAGTGCATAAGTTGCTGGAGGATTTTCATCTTCGTAAACCTGAAGGTGATGAACAGAAAATACGGCAGCTTATGCTGCAAATGAATCTGATGAAAGAGGGGGACCAGGAGGTTCTCAAGATAAAATTAAACGAGCTGATGCAACGTGTGAGAAAATCTGAATTGAACACGCTTTTATCAAAGGGTAAACAACTGAGTGAGTATGCGGTTAACTTGAAAATTGAGGATTTTATTTTAAGAGGTATTTTCGACCGTATGTTCCAAAATGAAGTTGGATTCTGGGAAGTTTTAGATTTTAAGACCAATCATATTAAATCTGAAGAAGTAACTCAAACTGCACAGAAATATCATTTCCAATTGAAAGCATATGCATTAATTCTATCCGGTCTCTTCCCGAATCAGGAAACCTTTCCCATCACACTCTACTTTCTGGTTCCAATGCAAGCGGTCAGAAAAACATTTGAAATAGCTGAATTAAAACGATTTCGCGAACAAATAATACAGTTGATGTATGAGTTGTTTGAGAAAGAGTCACGGATATTTTCTTAATTTGTTAAAAATTTAGATTGAATTCTTTGCAGTAAATTATAATCCTATCGATAAATGCCGAGTCCGCAAAGGACGCAAAGAAGACTCTGAGATAAAAACGATTGGCTTTAAATATCATTGTTTTTTATAAATTTTCATGAAATAAGGATATTTTTCGTATTTCTCTGCGCTCTAAGTGACTCTATGTTAATAGTTCTTTGAGGTATTCTCGCAAGTAATAGGAGGATTTGCCCCAAAAATTAAATGTAACATCAAGTTCATGTTAGTTTAAAGAAAAGAAGGAAAATTTAGTATGCATGAAAATGAGATCTCAGAAAAAATAATTGGTGCTGCCATTGAAGTACATAGTATACTGGGACCAGGACTCTTAGAGTCAGTTTATGAAGAGGCCTTATGTCATGAGTTATATTTGCGAGGTATAAAATTTAAAAGGCAACAAAATGTTCCAATACATTACAAAGAGATTATGCTGGGGACAGATTTACGTCTGGATTTGATTGTGGAGGAAAAAGTTATTGTTGATTTAAAAGCAAAAGAGACATTATCAAAAATTGATAAGCCCAAACTGCTCACTTATTTACGGTTAAGCCAAAAACGGCTGGGACTCATAATTAATTTTCATGTAAAATATTTACGAGATGGGATTCATAGAGTGGTCAATCGTCTCAAAGAATAATATTTTTTTCCTCTTCCCACTCGGCATCTCCGCGTTGAGAGATTTTTTTGATTATTAGTTAGGGAATATGAAGATTTAATT
>CAZVKP010000011.1:0-7818 GCA_964627635.1 uncultured Calditrichaceae bacterium
ACTAAAAACCATTAAGGGTGCGAAAATGTCACAAACTATTATATGTTCTAATTGTGGAACTGATGAATATTTGGAAGAAAAATCTGTAACCGATGATTTTGAAGTAAAAGGTGAAAAAACACCTTTTACTTACCAGGTATTGGAATGCCAAAACTGCGGTGAACAGGTTTCAACTCCCGAAAAGGATGATGAAATCTTAAAGGACATTTATGACACCTATAAGGCAAAACACGGTTTGCTACTGACCGATGAAATCATAGCAATACGCAAATATTACGGTTTAAGCCTGCGGGATTTTAGTAAAATACTGGGCGTCAGTCACATTACATACCATCGTTATGAAAAAGGCGCTGTTCCCGATCCTGCTCTCAATAATTTATTGTTGATTGTTCAGGATCATCCTGAAAATCTCATACTGCTTTACAACCGGGTGAGAGATGAATTTTCAGCCGGTGCTCAGAAAAAGATAGAAAAGAAGTTGAAAGAGCTAAAAGAAAACTTTTGGGCCGAAAAATGCCATGCCTGTTACTACCGGGTTATTGATGAGATACAATATTTTGATGAAGAACAGACTAACGAATTTCCTATGCCTGCATATGCCGAAAGTAACCAAGAATCCTATTCCTTGGTTGAACAATATATAGAGAGTTAAGAACATGGATAAACAAAAATACGCGAAATTCATTAATTCAATTGATCTTTTGGAAGAAATCATTCCGGATTTTCAATGGCATCGCAGTGAAAAGGAGATTGATCCCAAAAAAACAAAACTTGTAATGAACTTGAAGACCATCAAACCGGAAATATCCGAAAATATATTCGAATGTGGAAACACCTTAGAATTAAAAGGTATTTCCGAGAATGATGAAGAATTGTTTTTTGTCAAAGGCACCGTCCTTCTAAAAGTCAAAATGAGTGCCCAGTTTGATAAATCCTTTATCGAGCATTTTTCAAAAGAAACTGTTCAGTTCTCAACTGTTCCTGTATTTCGAACCATGGTAAAGGATGTCCTTCTAAAGATGGGACTTCCGCCTTTTACTCTTCCTTTTGTCAAAAGCAAAGAAGCAAAGCAAAAAGAAGGGCGAAACAACAAAAAGTAGGGTTACAGACTTCTCATAATAATTTAGAACGCCAATGATTAAGAGAGTCAAAAATATATTTGAAACTGAAACGAAAATTTTCGCCCCTACGATATGAAGTGACGCTTTGGTGGTTTATATTAGTTACTTAAAAATAAAAATAATTATCACCTAACGTTAGGGAGCAAGCATGGAACACCAACAGGCCGTTCAATTGCTTCATAAGGCAACTAAGTTGCCCGATGCTGCTTTCCGCCCCGGCCAATGGGAAGCCATTGAGGCTGTTGCTAACAGAAAACAAAAGCTGCTGGTAGTGGAACGCACCGGTTGGGGTAAAAGTATTGTTTATTTTCTGACCACCCGGATACTACGCAATCAAGGGCGCGGACCGACAATTGTGATTTCTCCCCTGCTGGCGCTTATGCGAAACCAAATGGAAGCGGCAGAACGACTTGGTTTGCAAGCGGACTCTATCAATTCTGCCAATCAACAGGAATGGGATGAGATCAAATACCGTTTTTTGCAGGATCAGATAGACCTTCTGCTCATCTCCCCGGAGCGGCTGGCGAATGAGAATTTTATGCAACGGGTGCTTATGCCGGTCTCGGAAAAAGTGGGTCTCTTGGTAGTTGATGAAGCCCATTGTATTTCGGACTGGGGACATGATTTTCGTCCGGATTACCGGCGGATCGTAAATATTCTGCAAAGGATGCCGGATAACATGCCGGTCCTGGGCACTACTGCCACCGCCAACGACCGGGTAGTACGGGACATCAGGAGTCAGTTGGGGAATATTCATATCCAGCGTGGACCGCTGCTGAGGAAAAGTCTTCACCTGAAGAATATAAGGTTACGAGACCAGGCGGAAAGGCTGGCATGGCTGGCACGAAACATCCCGCAAATGCCCGGCACCGGTATTGTCTATACACTTACCAAGCGTGATGCGGAACAGGTGGCGGGCTGGCTGCAGAAGCAGGGAATTGATGCGCATCCTTATCATTCTCGAGTGGAAAATGAAGATTTTGGTGATACCACAGAATACCGGCTGCATTTGGAAAACGCGCTGCTGCATAATAAGATAAAAGTTCTGGTGGCAACCACGGCTCTGGGGATGGGATATGACAAGCCGGATCTGGGATTCGTTGTGCATTATCAGGCGCCTGGTTCAATCGTTTCTTATTATCAGCAAGTGGGGCGCGCCGGCAGGGCACTTCAAAAAGCGTATGGTATTTTATTAGCAGGCAGGGAAGATGAAGATATTCATGATTATTTCCGAAGAACCGCCTTTCCGGATGAAGAACATGTGCGCCGGATATTAGGGGTTTTGGAGGAAAATGAGGAACTATCGATAAAGGAATTACAGGCTCATGTAAACCTGGCTCATAACCAGATTGAAAAAGTGCTGAAATTGTTGAGTGTGGAAAATCCGACTCCGGTTTATAAATCCGGAAGCAAGTGGCGACGGACGGTTGTTCCTTACCAGCCGGACCGGAACCGGATTAAGCGTCTGACGCAGCAAAAGGAAATCGAATGGCGGGAAGTGCAGAGCTATATTGACAGCAGAGATTGCCTCATGGGTTTTCTTCAACAGGCTTTGGATGATAAGGTTGTAGCCAATTGCGGAAAATGCGTGAACTGCACAGATGAGCCTTTTTTAACAAGTCCATTGGATACTCAATTAGTGGTAGAAGCCAAGCGCTATCTTCAACATTCGGAATTCCCGCTGACACTGAAGAAACAGGTGGCGGCGGATGCTTTTCCTGAATACGGATTTCGCGGGAATCTGCAATCCCATCTTCAGGCGCAGGAAGGGCGTATTCTTTCCCGCTGGGGAGATGCCGGCTGGGGACAAATGGTTGCTGATAATAAACATGCCGGTCATTTCCGGAATGAATTAATCGATGCGATGGCGGAGATGATTCCGGAGCGTTGGAAACCGCAGCCGATGCCGCGCTGGCTCACATGTGTGCCGTCTTTGAAACATCCCACTTTAGTACCGGATTTTGCAGAACGCCTGGCGGAAAAATTGAAAATTCCTTTTCTTCCGGTGGTTACCAAGATCAAATCCAATGAGCCTCAGAAGTTTATGCAAAACCGCTTTCATCAGTGCCATAATCTGGATGGTGTTTTCAAGGTCGAGGGTGTTCGGCAAAATGAACCGGTTTTCCTGATTGACGATATTGTGGATTCGGGCTGGACCTTGACGGTAATTGCCGCTTTACTTTTGCAGGCGGGAAGCGGCCCGGTTTTTCCGGTTACACTCGCTTCTACCAGTAAAGGCTGAATAACAGTTTGCAAAAAGCCGAGACAGATTTTAGATTATCCAGGCAATAAAGAATGATATGTTTTACTGGAATTACTGACGTCTAAATTAGAAAGCTTCTATGAACCTGACCCAGAATACCCAAGCCGTTATCTTGCTGACCGTTCATTTTATCAATGGGTCCGACAAAGATGTACAGCCGCTGACGCCGACGGAATGGGGGCGATTTGCTGCTTGGTTAAACAATCGCAAAATGTCGCCGGGCGATCTATTAAGCGGAAATCTAAAGCAGAAATTGAGCGACTGGTCTGACCGGCAAATTACCATTGAAAGGCTGGACGATTTGCTGAACCGGGGGATGGCGATGGGAGTGGCTCTGGAAAAATGGCAGCGATCCGGGTTGTGGGTAGTTACTCGGGGTGATGACGAGTATCCGCAAAAGCTGAAGAAACGGCTGCAAAGGAATGCGCCACCGCTCTTCTTCGGAGCCGGCAACCGCCGTTTATTCAATACCTCCGGTCTGGCGGTGGTTGGTTCACGCCATGTGAGCGAAGCAGAAATAAATTATTGCCGGGAGCTGGGCGGAAGAGCCGCCGAACAGGGAATTACGATTGTATCCGGCGGGGCGCGCGGAGCGGATGAGAACGCCATGCTGGGGGCGCTGGAAGCCGGCGGCACGGCTATCGGTTTTCTGGCGGACCGTTTGTTGCAGGCCAGTTCTTCCAAAAAATACCGAGAATATATTGTCAGGAATGATTTACTGCTGGTATCTTCTTATAATCCTGAGGCCGGTTTTAACGTGGGGAATGCCATGGGACGGAATAAGTATATCTATTGCCAGTCCGATGCGGCGGTGGTGATTCGCTCCGATACCAAGGGCGGCACATGGAACGGGGCGCTGGAGAACCTGAAGCAGGGCTGGGTGCCGTTGTGGGTGCGGCCAAATGATGATCCGAAGAGCGGCAACCGGCAGTTGGTGGAAAAAGGGGCAGGATGGTTGGGAAGTTCCGCACCGGAACTTGTGAATATCGGATGTTTGCTAAAAGGTGGAAAACAAGTTCGAAAAAGCACGCAGTCTTCCTTTTTAGAAAACGAATATGCAAGTGAATCACCAGAACAGAACTATGGAAATAAAAATGAAAAAACCAGCAATCCCGTTAAAAATAGAGCGAAATCTGAAAATACAGTACCTGCAGAAGCTTCTTTGTATGAACTCTTTTGCTGGAAATTAAAAAAATTAGCCGGAAAGAAATCTTTCTCCAAATCTGAACTGCGGGAAAAATTTGAGTTGGTTCCGTCGCAACTCGAGGCCTGGTTGAAGAAAGCGGTTGAAGACGGTCTTTTGATTAAGAAAAAAAACCCTGTACGATATTTTATTAATACAGGTACGACAACCAGAAAATTGTTTGAATAGAATAAAGGAATTGTTTGGATTGCATCCTCTTTTCGATAATACAACTTCTCTTCGCCGGTTCGCACAAACGTTTATTTTAGAAAATCTGTGTTAAAAAATTCTTCATTTTAATAATTATTTTCTGTTTGTTCTGGTCCAGGTTGATTAGCAAAATGCAGAGATGGATCACCTGATTTGCATTTAACACTATTAAGATAATACATTAAAAATTTTCAATATTTAAATACTTATGAGCATTATTGAAGGATAGCAATTCAATTTTACGGAAGATAAAACCAAATTGATGTGATTATGAACGGCCAAGAGACCAATTTCATACAGATGGGTAGCTATATTACTTTGAAAATAATTCCGAATAATGTAATTTAGTGCTTGATTGATTTTTCTTTAACTACAGAAAACAAATATTTTATCAACGTACACAGTTACGCAACTAATAGTAGTCATGAATGATAAGTCCAAACTCGTTCCACCCCACGGCGGCTACCGCTATCTGAAGTCCTACCAAATGGCAGAAATTGTTTATGATGCCACTATAAAATTTTGTGCGCGCTTTATAAACAAAAGATCACGCACTTACGATCAAATGGTTCAGGCAGCTCGCAGCGGCAAACAAAACATTGCAGAGGGCAGCATGGCTTCCGGGACATCCAAAAAAATGGAATTAAAACTTTACAGGTGTAGCCCGCGCCAGCTTGGAGGAACTGCTTTTGGATTATCAGGATTTTCTAAGGAAGCATGAGTTAGCTTTGTGGGATAAAAACGATGAAAGAGCTCTGAAGATTCGAAAGATTGGGCTTCAAAATAATAGATCGTATATGTCGTATAAAAAATATATACAACATCATTCCAATGAGATTGCTGCCAATACTCTTATTTGTTTAATAAACCAGACAAATTATTTATTGGAACAACTATTGCGAAGGCTTGAAAAGGATTTCCTGGAAGAAGGAGGATTTACAGAGAAACTGTATTGGGTTAGAAGAAATTATAGAAACCGAGATAAGAAGTAATAGGACAATACCCCAAAAAAATTGAGATATTCTAGAGCTGTAGCAATAACAAATTCTACCCGATTTTCGGATATATTTCCGGTTTCCAATATTAACACAATCCACCGGCTAAAGAGTGGCAGCACTTCATTAATCACCATAATTTTCCGCATCAGATTCTGTTCTGAGCACTTTAAACCTGCATTCCTGCCAAAATTACATTTGCGAAAAATCATCTCCATTTTCCCACCTCCAACAGATTTTTTTTCTTCTTCACTTTATGCACAATTTTTATTATATTTTTCATCCTTTTGAAGAAAAATTCAGAAGTGTAGAGACCTAGTCTATGAAAGAAATCATTCTCGAAAGCTATCTCATCGGCTGCCAGCAATGGTACGGTTTCAGCTAAACGCCAGTTCACCATTCCCACTCATTTTTCCTGATTATCATTATTTTCAATCCCCAAATCTTTTTACCGATTTGGAGATTTAATCTGTTAATAGTAAAATTATTTTTAGATTTAAGAACTTGTTAATTCTTTATATTGCAGAAAAAATTTTTAAATTTATATAGAGAAGGAGGTAATTTATTATGGAACGTTCAAAAGTAATTATCATGGGTGCTGCCGGACGCGACTTTCACAATTTTAATACGTTTTTTCGTAAAAATGAACAGTATGAAGTGGTCGCATTTACCGCCACCCAGATACCCAATATTGAAGGCAGAAAGTATCCGCCGGAATTGTCTGGCAAACTCTATCCCAAAGGCATCGATATTTATCCCGAGAGCGAGCTGACCGGGCTTATCAAAAAACATGATGTGGATCAGGTCATCTTCTCCTACAGCGATGTGCCCTACGATTATGTAATGAGCAAGTCGGCGCTGGTGAATGCCGCCGGGGCAGATTTTGTGGTGATGGGTCCCAAACGCACCATGGTGGAGTCTTCCAAACCGGTGATTGCCATCTGTGCGGTGCGGACCGGCTGCGGCAAGAGCCAGACCACCCGGCGGGTGATCGAACTGCTGCAGGCTGCCGGTAAAAAAGTGGTGGCAATTCGCCATCCCATGCCGTACGGCAATCTGGTGGAACAACGCGTCCAGCGTTTTGCCAGTATGGAAGACCTGGATAAGCATAAGTGCACCATCGAAGAGCGGGAAGAGTATGAGCCTCACATTTCACGCGGCAATGTAATCTATGCCGGTGTGGATTATGAAGCGATTCTCCGTGAAGCCGAAAAGGAGGCAGACATTATCGTGTGGGACGGCGGTAATAATGATGTTCCGTTTTACAAGACCGATCTGCACATCACCGTTACCGATCCCCATCGTGCCGGCGATGAGCTTTTCTATTATCCGGGTGAAGCCAATTTGCGAATGGCAGATGTGGTGGTGATCAACAAAATGGATACCGCAGACAGTGAGGATGTCCGGGAAGTGCGGGAATCCATTTATGAAACCAATAACGACGCAGTTGTGGTTGAGGCTGCCTCTCCCATTTTTGTGGAAGATTATCATCTGATTCGCGGGAAACGGGTATTGGCCGTGGAAGACGGCCCCACGCTCACCCACGGGGAGATGACTTACGGTGCGGCAGTGGTCGCTGCGGAGAAGTTTGGCGCCACCGAACTGATCGATCCGCGTCCCTACACCGTTGGAACCATCACCGAAACTTTTGAAAAATACCCGGAAATCGGCACCCTGTTACCGGCAATGGGTTACGGTGACAAACAGATTAAGGACCTGGAAGAAACCATCAACAATACCGATTGCGATGTGGTGATCATCGGAACACCAATAGATCTGCGAAAACTGGTGGATATTAACAAACCGGCGGTCCGCGTGACCTACGAACTGCAGGAAATCGGCAAACCGGACCTGAAGGACGCATTGAAAAAATTTCTCTAATTGATTTTGGCGAATCCAGTTAAATGCTGAGAACCTAAATAAGGTTTTCAGCATTTTCTTTTTGGATAAATCTAAAGGATTCTGGTAGTAGGAGTAGGCGTCGCTTTTGGAGACGAAAGAAATATCGAACCTCTACAAGGTTCATCAATTTGTTGAGCTCTTAAA
>CAZVKP010000011.1:7918-19464 GCA_964627635.1 uncultured Calditrichaceae bacterium
TCTACAAATATTCAGTTCCTACGGAACATATCTTTGAATTCCGTTAGGAATTCAAAATTTAGAGAAGGCAGGCGTCTGGTAAAGGGGGGAGATTTGCTGAAAGCTAGTTTGGAGGGATGAGATTAGGTAGTTGAAAAAAACTTGAATTTCTTCTTAAAAAATCGTCTCCCCCTATGAAAAAGGGGGATGAAGGGGGATTAAAACAGAAATCAAATTTCTTCATTTTTTAATTGCCATGAGCTTTAGCTCGTGGATAAAGAATCTTAAATTGTAAGGTGGGCTTTAGCCCAAGAAAGATAGTATTGTGGTAATTTAGTCGTTCATATTTATAATTTAAACCACCGTTACCCCCTGCCTCGCCGGCAGGTAGGCCTTTCATAAAGGGGGGGGAACTAAAAAGGGAAGAATAAACAATCAAAATTTCAAAATCGGAATAACTACGATGTTCATCAATTTGTTGAGCTCTTAAATCTACAAATATTCAGTTCCTACGGAACATATCTTTGAATTCCGTTAGGAATTCAATATTTGTAGAAACCAAATTAACATACAAATTAAGAACGCCGTAGGTGTTCAATTTTTATAGAAGGCGGGCCTTTGAAAAAGGGGGGAAACAAAGACATCGGCAGTTTTGAAAATGGGGCATTCATAAAATTAAAAACAAAGGATTTAAAACATGACAAAACCTAAAACAGTGGTGGTTGCCCTGGGCGGTAACGCCATTAGCCACCAATTTGAAGAAGGTAATATTCACCAGCAATTTGCCAATACACGGCAAAGCCTTATCGGGGTGGTGCAACTCATCACACAGGGTTACCGGGTTTTAATTACCCACGGGAATGGTCCCCAGGTGGGTAATGCACTCATTCGGGTGGAAGAAGCGCGTCACCAGGCGCCGGTTCTTCCCTTGGGCGTTATTGTGGCGGATACCGAAGGCGGAATGGGCTACATGGTGGAGCAGTGCCTGCAAAACAAGCTGCACGACCGGGATGCCAAAAAAGAGATTGCCACTATTGTGACCCAGGTACTGGTAGATCCGGACGACCCCTCAATCCATAATCCCACCAAATTTGTCGGACCATTTTATGATGCAAAGCAGGCAGAAAAGATGAAAAAGCGACCAGGGTGGATTTTAAAAGAAGACCCCGGGCGAGGATGGCGGCGGGTAGTACCGTCACCTGCTCCCAAAAAGATTGTGGGTAAAAATGTGATCAAGCTATTGGTGGAAAACGATGTGGTGGTCATTACCGCAGGGGGCGGGGGCATTCCGGTTTACCTGGATAAAAAGAGCGATTGGTACGAAGGCATCGACGCAGTGATCGATAAAGACCTGGCATCGGCGGTCCTGGCACGTGAGGTGGAAGCTGAGGTGCTAATGATCTTAACTGCAGTGGATAAAGTTGCATTGAATTATGGCAAGCCCGATCAGCAATTTGTGGACAAAATGACGGTGGCGGAAGCACAGAAATACCAGAGTGAAGGACACTTCCCGCCCGGCAGTATGGGACCGAAAATCCAGGCAGCCATTCATTTTTTGGAGAACGGCGGCGAAAAGGTGATTATCACCTCCATCGAAAATTCCATAGAAGCAGCAAAAGAAGATGCCGGAACGGTTATTGTTCCGTAAGCGAACAGCGGCGTATTTTCCGTTATTTTTTTCATTTTTGAATAAATTTAATTCATTGTTACCTTAGCAATGTATAAAACAGAGAATTGGTCGGATAAAGTTTGAGAAACATAAATAATGAGGTTCTTTAATGAATATTCATGAGTATCAGGCGAAAGAAATTTTTCGGAAATACGCCGTGGCAGTGCCTGGGGGAAAAGCTGCCTTTAGCGTGGAAGAAGCCGTAGAAAATGCGAAAGAACTGGGTGGAAACGTGTTTGTGGTGAAAGCACAAATTCATGCAGGCGGGCGCGGAAAAGCCGGCGGCGTGAAAATTGTAAAATCGATTGATGAGGTAAAAGAAACTGCTCAAAAAATGCTGGGGATGAAACTGGTGACCCATCAAACCGGAGAGGAAGGCAAGAAAGTCGCCAGACTATTAATTGAAGAAGGGATTGACATCGCCCGGGAGCTTTATCTGGGCATCGTGCTGGACCGTGCGGCTTCTCAAATCGTTTTCATGGCTTCAACCGAAGGCGGGGTGGAAATTGAGAAAACTGCTGAAGAAAAACCGGAAGCGATCATCAAAGAATATGTGGATCCCAAAATCGGATTGCAGCCGTTCCAGGCACGTAAAATCGCATTCAGTTTAGGCCTGGAGGGCGCCCAGGTGAAAAATGCTGTCAAGTTTATCCTCAGCCTTTACAAAGCATTTGTTGAAACCGACGCCTCTCTGGCAGAGATTAATCCGTTGGTGGTTACCGGTGACGGAGAGGTTATCGCGCTCGACGCCAAAATGAATTTTGATGACAGCGCACTTTTCCGCCATCCGGATATTTTAGAGATGCGGGACATTAGCGAAGAAGCACCCCTGGAAGTGGAGGCTTCTAAACATCATTTAAATTACATTAAACTGGATGGCAATGTCGGGTGCATGGTGAATGGCGCCGGTCTTGCTATGGCAACCATGGATATTATTAAACTGGCTGGCGGCATGCCGGCAAATTTCCTTGATGTGGGGGGTGCTGCGAATGTGGATACTGTGAGAAACGGGTTTAACATCATTCTTTCGGACCCCAATGTAAAAGCGATTTTAATCAATATTTTTGGCGGTATCGTCCGCTGCGACCGGGTGGCAAAAGGTATTATCGAAGCCGCCAAATCCGTGGACATCAATGTTCCCCTGGTAATCCGATTAGCCGGCACCAATGCGGAAGAGGCAGCAGAACTGTTTGAAAAATCTGAGATGAATTTCGAAGTCGCTCAGACTTTGGAGGAGGCCTCATATAAAGTTGTGGATACATTGAAATAAATGTCTCATTAAAACTTTAAAAATGATGAAACTATCAAATTTCGTAACGTTAAAAATCATTGAAATCCGAAGGAGAGAAAATGAGCATTATTGTCGATAAAACCTCTCGCATTCTTGTTCAGGGCATTACCGGAAAAGAAGGTTCATTTCATGCCCAGCAGATGATGGAATATGGAACCAATGTAGTGGCGGGCGTGACACCCGGTAAAGGCGGTCAGACATTTCAGGACAGTGTTCCGGTATTTAATACGGTAAAAGACGCCGTTGAGGAAACAGAAGCAAATGTATCGGCATTATTTGTTCCACCGGCGTTCGCAAGCGATGCGATTTATGAGGCTGCCGACTCCGGGATTGATACGGTTGTATGCATTTCGGAAGGAATACCGGCGTTGGATATGCTGAAAGTGTACGATTATCTGCAAAATACCGACACCAGGTTGATCGGACCCAATTGTCCCGGGGTAATATCACCGGGGAAATGTAAGGTGGGCATTATGCCGGGCTTCATTCATAACGAAGGCACAGTTGGCGTTATCAGCCGGAGCGGCACGCTTACTTACGAGGCGGTGGATCAGATTACCCGCGAAGGGTTGGGACAATCCACTTGTATCGGTATTGGCGGAGATCCGGTAATTGGCACCCGCTTTATCGATGCATTGAAATTGTTTAAAGATGATGATGGTACGGATTTAGTGGTCATTATCGGTGAAATTGGAGGCACCGCAGAAGAAGAAGCGGCTGCCTGGATTAAAAAGAATTTTGAAAAACCGGTGGTCGCTTTTATCGCCGGACAAACGGCGCCTCCCGGCAGACGAATGGGACATGCCGGCGCCATTATTAGTGGTGGTAAAGGAACCGCAAAAGACAAAATGAAAGCATTGGAAGATGCGGGTATTACCGTTTGTAAGAGTCCCGCACAAATCGGAACAACTGTGGCTGAGATTTTAAAATAATCATAGACAAAATTTAGCCACTTTGTTATATTGTTACACTTTTATCAAAGGTTTTAAAGAGGATTTTAATGGAAGAAGTAACTGTCAAGCGACTTAAAGATGAACTCACTCAGAAAACTGTGGAAAAACAGCGCCGCTCCGATATGCTGGTTATTTATCAAAAATGGTGCAAATCATGCGGAATCTGTTACGACCTGTGTCCACAGGGAACCCTCGCATCAGACGGTGAGGGCAAAGTTTATATAGAATATCCGGAAACCTGTACAGGATGTAAAATTTGCGAACTTCACTGCCCGGACTTTGCCATTATGGTGGTCGGCGGACCGCGGAAAGCACCAAAAGCCCCAAAGGAATAGCAGTAAAAAGGAAAAGTTATGAGTGAACAAATTCGTTTTATGCAAGGAAATGAAGCCTGCGGCGAAGGTGCAATTGCTGCCGGATGCCGCTTCTTTGCCGGTTATCCAATCACACCATCAACCGAAATTGCCGAATTTATGAGTGATAATTTACCAAAGGTGGGTGGCAAATTTATTCAAATGGAAGATGAGATTGCCAGTATTTCCGCTATTATCGGGGCAAGTGTGGCAGGCTCTAAGGCAATGACTGCCACCAGCGGTCCCGGATTCTCCCTGATGCAGGAAGGGATTGGTTATGCCTGTATGGCAGAAATTCCAATTGTCATTATTAACGTCATGCGCGGCGGACCCAGTACCGGCTTGCCAACCAAAACTTCCCAGGGAGATTTAATGCAGGCTCGCTGGGGAACTCATGGAGATCATTTTTTAATTGCACTGGCACCGGAATCTGTTAAGGAAGCGTTTTACCTGTCCATTAAATCTTTTAATCTCGCCGATAAATACCGGGTACCGGTTATTCTGCTTATGGATGAAGCCATTGGACATATGCGGGAAAAAGTGATGCTGCCGGATTTTTCGGAACTTCAATTGGAAAACCGCGAGACACCAATTGTACCGCCGGAGTGGTATAAGCCGTACGAAATTACCACCGACTTTATTACGCCCATGGCTTCCTTTGGTACCGGATACCGATACAATATTACCGGTTTAACTCATGATGAAATGGGTTTTCCCACCAACAATGAATATGAAATTGTTCATAAAATGGATAAACTCCGCGATAAAATTATGCGGGCAACTTCTCAAATTGAAGATTATGAAACCCTTTACACCGAAGATGCCAATACGCTTATCGTGGCATTGGGCTCAGTGTCCCGCTCGGCAAAAGAAGCAGTGGAGTATCTGCGGGCGCATCGAAGAAAAGTGGGTCTTTTTCGCCCCATTACCATTTGGCCTTTCCCGGATAAGGCACTGGCAAAACTGGTAAAAAAAGTGGATCAAATTTTTGTGGTGGAGATGAATCAGGGTCAAATTATTGAAGAAATCAAAAAAATTGAATGTCATCATAAAAGAATAATCGGCATTAACAGTTATGCAGGCGAAATGATTACGCCAAATCAAATTATTGGAAAAATTCGCGAGGCAAGATAAATGAAGCAGCCATATGTTTTAAATTATTTAAGAGCTAAGAAAAAATTTCCGCATGTGTGGTGCCCCGGCTGCGGACATGGCGTTGTGATGGGATCGCTCATTCGTGCCCTCACAAAATTAGATTATCACAAAGATGATGTGGCCATGGTCAGTGGTATCGGGTGCTCCAGCCGAATGACTGCATATGTGGATTTTAATACACTGCACACCCTTCATGGAAGGGCGATAGCTTATGCCACCGGGTTAAAATTAGCAAACCCCGACTTAAAGGTTATCGTAATCACCGGGGATGGCGATGCCGCTGCAATCGGCGGGAATCACTTTATTCATGCAGCGCGTCGGAATATCGACATTACGGTGATTTTGATGAATAATAATATTTATGGTATGACCGGCGGACAGGTATCCCCCACAACCCCCTATTTGGGCCGGGGTTCTACCGCCAAAGCCGGAAATCCCGAACATCCGTTCGATATTTCCAACCTGGCAGTGGCGGCCGGCGCCAGTTTTGTGGCAAGATCTACGGCATATCATGTACCGGCAATGGATCGCCTTATTCAAAAGTCCTTGGAAAATAAAGGATTCTCGCTGGTAGAAATTTACTCACAATGTCCTACTTATGAAGGTAAATGGAATAAGCGCGGTGATGCCCCCACAATGCTAAAATATTACAAAGAAAACGCTGTTCCCATTCAGTCCAAATCCAAAATGGATGAAGAGGAGATGGAGGACAAGTTTTTTATTGGCATTTTTCATAACAAACCAAAACCTGAATTTGTATCGGAATATCAGAAAATTATCGAGAAAGTTCAAAATCAGGAAAAACGCACACAGTTGAGCAAACGCGAGTCAAAAGATGAGTCCCCGGGAAAGAAAAACCAAACGCAAGAAGAAAAAGTCTCAAAAGATTGAAATTCGACTTAGTGGTTCCGGTGGACAGGGTTTAATTCTGGCTGGAGTCATTTTGTCCGAAGCGGCGGCAATTTATGAGCAGAGGAATGCGGTACAGACGCAAAGTTACGGTCCTGAAGCACGTGGTGGATCCAGTAAAAGTGAGGTTATTATTAGCGATGAAGAAATTTTGTATCCAAAAACCACCCGGCTCGATTATCTGTTAGCACTCAACCAGGAATCCTGTGATAAATACACAAAAGATTTAAAAGAACAGGGTTTATTACTGGTAGATTCAGAGGCAGTTGAACACCGCCCGCCGGTAATGGTGGTATCTTTACCACTGGTTAAAACCGCTCGAGAAGAAGTGGGTCGAATTATGACCACCAATATTGTTTCATTAGGCGCATTAGTGGGATTGAGTAATGTGGTAAGTCGAAATTCTTTGGAACAAGCTGTTTTATCGCGGGTGCCAAGAGGAACCGAAGAATTAAATTTAAAAGCCCTGGAATTGGGATTTAACATGGCTAAAGAAGTTAACGAGCATTGGGAAGATTACTATTCATAACACCGGAGGATAACGTGAAGCAGAGAACGCTTACAATTATAAAACCAGAGTGTGTTGCAGAGAAACATATTGGCGATGTTATTCAACGCATTGAAAAAGCCGGATTTGATATTGTTGCAGTGAAAATGGTAAAATTAAAAAAGAAGGATGCGGAGCGGTTTTATTTGGTTCATAAAGAAAGACCATTCTACCAAGAGCTTGTAGAATATATGTCCAGCAGCAAAGTGGTGGTTATGGTATTGGAAAAAGAAAATTGTGTGGAAGATTTCCGTAAATTCATCGGTGCAACCAATCCGGAGGAAGCGGAAGCAGGCACCATTCGTAAAGATTTTGGAACCAATATTCAACTCAATTGTGTTCACGCATCAGACAGTCCGGAAAATTCAAAAAAAGAAGTCGCATTCTTCTTTTCGGAACGAGATATTATTGAATGCATTTAATTTCATGTTCTTAATAAATTAGCGGCGAGCTATTTAAAAATGAAATAAGGTTGGTCTCATGGCAGATGAAAATAAAAACAATGAGAAGAAAGTATTAGACATTGAAGTCTTATCCAGAGAAGGCGGTTTACCGATTGATGAGGGAGAAAGTGCCATTAAAAAAGTGGCTGTAGTGGGGGCCGGGACTATGGGACAGGGAATTTCCCAGTTGGTGGCGTCAAAAGGTCTGGATGTTATTATCATTGAAAAAGACAAAGAAAGTGCAAACCGCGCCCTGGATGGAATTAACCGGAGCATTGACAAAGAAATATCCCGCTGGACCATGACTTCGAGCGAAAAGAAAAATATTTTGAATCGCATTTCAACATCTTCTAAACTTAAGGATTCTGTGATGTGCGATTTAATTATCGAATCAATTCCTGAGAAGATAGATTTGAAACGTGAGGTCTTCCGGAAATTAGATGAAATTTGTGATAATGAAACGATTTTCATTACCAATACGTCCACATTGAGTATTACCGAAATCGCCACCAGCACCAATCGGGAAGATAAAATTATTGGAATGCATTTTCTTAATCCGGTTCCAAAAATCCCGCTGGTTGAGGTAATTCGCGGATTGAAAACCTCTGATGATACCTACAATGCAACCCGCCGTTTTGCGGAAGTGCTCGATAAAACCGCGGTCGAGGTTTACGAGTATCCCGGTTACATTACCACCAGGCTCATTATTCCCCTTATCAACGAAGCTTTATATGCCCTGATGGAGGGAATTGCCACCGCTGAAGATATAGATACAGCCATGAAGCTTGGATTTAGCTTTAATATGGGACCTCTGGCATTGGCAGATTTGATTGGACTGGACGAATTGTTACGAATGATGGAAGCATTGTTCAAAGAATTGGGTGATTTGAAATACAGACCCTGTCCGCTGCTCAAAAAATTTGTGAGGGCAGGTCATCTGGGAAGAAAAACCGGAAAGGGAATTTTCGAATATCCGGAAGCAATGAGTGAATAATAAATATTGTAGATATTTTTTTAGATCAATTTCCATAAATTTTCATTATACAGATAAAAAATATTTTAAACGATAGGTTGGTTTCATGAATGTTTTGGTCCTGAATGCCGGCAGTTCTTCTGTTAAATATCAGTTGATTGCCCCTGAAGATGGCTCACTGCTTGCTATTGGCGTGGTTGAGCGAATTGGATTATCCGGTGCGGTGCTGACTCACAAAACCCACAATAAATCAGAAATCAAAATGACCGGGGAAATCCTCGATCACAAAGTTGCCATAGAATATGTTTTAAGTGTGCTATTAAGTAAAAATCATGGCGTTTTAAAAGACAAAAGCGAAATCGATGCGGTGGGGCATCGTGTGGTCCACGGTGGCGAGGCTTTCAGTGGATCGGTATTAATCAACGATGAAGTCATTCGTGAAATGAACAAGTGTATCGATTTTGCTCCCCTTCACAACCCCCCCAACCTGAAGGGGATTGCTGCTGCTAAATCCCTGCTTCCGGATGTACCCCAAGTGGGTGTGTTCGACACAGCATTTCATCAAAGTATGCCTGAGTATGCCTATATTTATGGCATTCCATACACCTTATATAAGCGTCACAGCATTCGCCGCTACGGATTTCACGGGACCTCTCACCGGTATGTGGCAGATCGTGCAGCCAAAATGCTTAAAAAACCTAAAGAAGAGCTAAAGATGATCACCTGTCATCTGGGCAATGGATCCAGTATCGCTGCGGTAAGGCACGGAAAATCGATCGATACATCAATGGGATTCACACCGCTGGAGGGCTTATTAATGGGCACCCGTTGCGGGGATATGGATCCTGCCATTATTCTTCATGTGATGGCGAAAGAAGAGTTAACACCCAGCGAAATGAATACCATGCTCAATAAACACAGCGGTGTATTGGGGGTTAGTGGTATGAGTAGCGATATGCGGGAAATTGAAGAAGACTACGAGAGTAATAAACGGGCACGTTTATCACTTGACATGTTTACTTACCGGATTAAAAAATATATTGGGTCTTATATTGCTGCCATGGGTGGTGCAGATGCCATTGTTTTTACAGCCGGTATTGGGGAAAATTCCGATGTGGTTCGGGAGATGGTTTGCAAAGACATGAGTTTTTTAGGAATCGATCTGGACCCGGATAAAAATAAGAATACCAGAAAAAATGAAGCTGTCATTTCTTCGGAAAACTCCAAAGTAAAGGTGCTTGCCATTCCCACAAATGAGGAATTGGTGATTGCAATGGATACCGCACAAATTGTGAAAGAGTTGAAAAAAGAGGCAGTACATTAACACAAGATACCACTACGGAAACGTATAAAACAAATCATGGGGTTGTTACCAATTATTTAATATCCGGAATACCTCTTGCTCCGTGCCAAAATCTAACAATTAAAATTATCCCATTTTTGCCGTGAACTCTGTAGATTATCCTACACGGTTTGGGCAACATTTAATGGAAAGCACCTTTCTACCACCGAACCGTTTTAACGGTTTCTTCAGAATTTTATCTCACTGGCGTACAAAGACAACCGGATATTACGACTAAGTCAGGATATCTGAAATTAACAAACAAATAAATTCTTTGTGGATTCAATTTAATTTCACAAATTATAATGGCAAGTTAATCCGTAATTGATTAAGTAGGTGTTCCAATTTAATTCCGCAACCTGTTTTTATAATTCGTGGGATTCCATAATTGAAAACTATTATTATTCATAACCGGGAACATTTAATCCTAAAATAATATCACGTTCTGCAACGAGAAAATTATCTTCTTCTTTGAATGTCATAATTCCCAAACTGCCGCGTTTGTCATTGAGTTTGGCCTTGGCTCGCTTTCGTTCGGTTACTGAATCATCTTCCGGGAATTTGTAAGCGGATATCCAGTAATAATTTCCATCCGGTTCCAGAATGGTGGCATGAATATGGGGGAGATTGGAACCATAAGCGCCCGGTTTTTGGGTATAAAATGTATATTTTCCACTTTTGTCGGTTTTAATCCAGCCCCTGAGATAACCATGACGTTTTTCCCATCCCTTTGCATCTTTTCCCGGTGCATATTCCCCATTTTTATTGGCGTGGTATATGTAAAGAATTATATCTTGTGCGGGTGTTTTCCCATTTTCACGATAGATTGTGCCTAGCAGCTTCAATTTCTTCTGGGCTTTATCAAAATCCGGTAAAGTATCGACCGCTGTCAATTGCTTCTCTCCGTACTCAAAAACTGCTTCACAGCCTTCACACGGACCGCCTATCAGATTTGCGGAGTTCATCTTAATTTGATTATTTTGTCCGTACGTTCCGGTAATCGAAAATAAAACAAATGATATTACAATTAATTTGTACATGCCTACCTCCAACAAATTACATGCAAACAGTTTTGGTTTGTCGATCCATCGACAGACATATCAAATTATGCATTTTTCTAACATGAGTCAAGTTTGGGTTATCACATATTATAATATTCCTATTTAGTGAATAATCTAAACTCATGAATGGTAGAATATGTGATTTAGTTGAAAGTCGCATATCAGATTAGAATTGATTTTGGGTTGAGTGTAAATGAAGTTATCAGCTCATTTTGGTGGGGCAAAATGTTTCTTATGTTCAAATATATGTCATCAATCTTTTTATTTGGTAAGCCTTGCCAGATAATCGCCGGCTTGTTCCTGGTGGATGATCTTGCAATACCAATCCGTTATTTTCGCGTGCTTTTTCAAGGTTTTACCATCCACATGTAACCAGCCAAAATAAGGACCTTTCTGCTTTTTAAACTGAAACTGCATTCTGATTTCTCCGATATACCTTTGTGCTTTGCGATTGCGTTCCTGGTAAGCCAAATTTTTCGGGTCGTTTGTGACCTGTACATCGAGAGAATCCAGAAGAATCTGCCCATTGATTGAAAGCAGGGAATGCGCTTTTGCCAAAAACTGATCTAAGCATCGGATTGTCTCGACTAAGCCAATACCATGTCCCAGCAACGGGAGTGTATCGAATTGTCCCCCGGAAAATTGAAATATATCAGCACAATACACTTTTTTTTAACCACGTTTTTTCATTATAGAGACCGCTTCCGGCCTGATATCGATTACAGTCACATGATGACCTTTTTGGCGCAACGCAAGGCTGTGCAAGCCAGATCCTCCACCATGTGACCCTGGCAACGCTCTATTGCTGTTCTTTCAATAGCAGTAGATTGATGGGCTTCCCGGAAAAATAAGCTTACCGGAAGAGCTGTCT
>CAZVKP010000012.1:0-4847 GCA_964627635.1 uncultured Calditrichaceae bacterium
GCCCCTAATCTTCCGACTATAATAGCCTTATTAACAGTACCTTTGGCCATAACTCCTCCTTATAAATTGGTTGATTATTAAATGATTATACCCCTAATTTATTACAAAGTATAAATTTTTGTGATTAAAAAAACAACCAAATTATTGTCGATACTCAAAATTTTGAAAATTCTACTGTTTACGGAGCCAGGTAAGTGGATTTAAAGGTTTATTATTTCCATAAATTTCAAAGTGTAATTTAGCTCCTTCCAAAGAACCGGTTTCCCCTACCGTTCCAATGACCGAGCCATCTTCAATAAACTGCCCCTGATTTACATTAATTTGATCCAAGTGCGCATACACTGAGTAATAACTGTCATTGTGATCAACTATTACGGTGTTTCCAAAACCGCTCATATAAGTAATTAAGCTAACCACCCCCGGAAAGATACATCTCACACTGCCACCACGAGTTGCCTTAATATCTATACCGGTATTATTCAGGATGGTTTTAAGTTTTGGATTCCTGAATCGACCAAATTTATGTAGGATATTTCCAGCGACAGGCCAATTCAATTTTCCTTTATTTTTTGTAAAGGTTCCTGAAATTTTATCCCACTTAATTTGTGCCTGTGGCTTCAATTGGCGCTCAGATTTTTCCTTTTCCAGCGATGCAATTAGATTTTTGATACGATTATAACTTTCATTCTTTTTGTCCAAAGCCCTGGTGAGCGATTTTTTGTTCTGATTTATTTCCCGGACTAATTGAGCCTTTAATTCCCGCTTATCCTCTAGGGTGTTTTCTTCCCTTTGAGCAGATGCAAGCAGTTCCTCCAAATCGCGTACTTCCGAACTGAGTTTTATTTCTTTAACATCCAGGTCTAACAATAATTCCTGCAAATCATTAAAAGTTCTCTTTTCAGCTTTTGCAACTTTCTGAAAGTAGCGATAGCGGATAAGCGCCTGATTAAAGTTGGAGGCCCCCAGAAGCCAATCCAGATGCTTGCCCCGACGATACTTATAAGCGAAAACAACTTGCTCTTTAAACAATTGTCGTAATGATTTTATTTTTTGGTTAATTGAATCAATTTGAACTTCAAGCGTGGCAATACTGCGCCTTTTATTACCGATCTCATTTCTGTATAATTTTATTTTTTCATTCAGCAGCGTAATTTGACGATCAATATTTTCAATTGATGCTGCTTCACTTTTCAACTTTGATTCGGCAGCTTTAAGCTGGTTTTCCAGCTTATCGATCTCTTTCTGAATAGTGGCTAATTTTTTCTGTAATTCTTTCAGATTTTCGCTCGTATCTTGAGCAATCAACTGTTGCATAAAAGCGAAAACAAATAAAATGATAATTAGCGGATGGATTTTCATATTAATCTTCGCCGTATATTCTGTTCCATGAAATACCCCAAAAGTGGGTCACTCCTAAATCAAAATGATACTGAAACACATAATTTAATTTTATCCAGCCTCTTTTCAAGTGAATCCCCAGGCAGGGAACTGCGGGAGATGTATTAAAACCACTTTGAACTGCAAGGAAAGAATTTGCCTGATAATCAATGCCAAATAAGACATTCAACGGATACCAACTATCTTTTTGTACTGCAAAATAAACATCGAAAGGGCTGGCTACATTTACTGATATTCCCCAACGGGTAATCAAAGGTATTTCTTCTTGACGATTATTTAAGGCGGGCTGATTAACATTGTGCACAGAAAAACCGGATATAACAGATGGACTAATCACATATTGGGCACCGATATCCAAACCCCAGGTTTTCAACTGTCCATAATTTAAAATATCAATAGAGTACCAATGAACATTTATTCCAATCGCCAATCTTTTCTGAATAAATTGTTTGGAAAGATTTATGGTTGCCTGGTTTTCACGATACAACTCATTCCCAAAAGTAGATATACTGAATCCCGTTCCCATTCCAAATAAATGAAAATTTGATATTACACCACCAAAATCTATCCCTGACAATCCATACGGTTTAAAATAAGTTATGCCAATATTATCGCTGCCCAGTGATGAGGA
Source organism: uncultured Calditrichaceae bacterium (assembly GCA_964627635.1). Classification (GTDB taxonomy): domain Bacteria; phylum Calditrichota; class Calditrichia; order RBG-13-44-9; family RBG-13-44-9; genus CAZVKP01. The sequence continues at coordinate 2,030 of CAZVKP010000012.1, forward strand.
AATGGAGGGATTAAGCAGATATGCAGAAAAAATTTTCTTGGAAACCACCGCGCTATGAGCAGTGCCATTCAGGAATGCATTGTTCCCAAAATATTCGAATGCAGCAAATCCATTCGAAAATAAAATAAGAAAACAAATTAACGTTTTCATCCAACATCTTCTGTTACGGAATTCATCCGATATGGAAAAAGTTTTTCCAAAATTTTATTTCTTTCTACCAGCAAAGCTTCCTTAAGAATTTTACTGTCAGGATTTTTATCCATCATAGATTTGTTATAAGATGAGAGATGGCGCTTGGCAAATAACATGATTTGTTGTTGTTCACCGGGACCCAATGATTCAAAGCTTTTTTGATAAAATTGCCGCTTTTCCACATTTTTGTGATGATCTCGTATAAACTCTTCCGTAAAACTCTGATAGTCGAAGGCACCGGTGGAATAGTCATTGTATTCGAAAATAGTCTGTCCATAAGAAGATGCTTCTTTTAAACTCACATTATTTCGGATATAAGCACTGTATAATTTATGAGGAAAATTTTTCCTGAGAATTTCCAACACTTCCTGGCTATGTTTGGTTCTAAAATCGCACATCGTCATCAACACCCCATTAAACTGAATGGAGTGATTCAATTTCTGTTTCACCATACGGTAAGTTTCATAAAGCGGTTTTATGGCTTTCATCGGAAAAAATTCCGGAGACACGACCAGCACAAACTCAGTGGAAGCGACCAGGGAATTTATTGAATAAAGACCGAGATTCGGGGGACAGTCGATGAGCACAAAATCATAGCTTCGTTGAATTGGTGCCAACACGTCCCGCAGCAGAAATTCCCGGGATAACGAGTGATACAGCGGAACTTCTGCCGAAGATGAATCCAAATTATTTGGAATTACATGTAAGTTTTCACTCCTCTTTAACAACACCTCTTCAAACGAGGCATTATCCTGAAACATATCCAAGATGGTTCGATCAATCGCCTCGGTGTCGTACCCTAAATGTTGAGTCAAATTGCCCTGTGGATCCATATCCACGCACAGAACCTTAAATCCATGCATAGATAAATAACCAGCAGTATTAACAGTACTAGTTGTTTTTCCGCATCCACCCTTTTGAATGATGAAAGATACTACCTGTGTCATATTCAACAGCCCTTATATTATGCTTCCGTCTCGCTTTGGGTTTACAATTACAAGAACTTCATGATTACAAGAATAAAGGTCTTTATCAAAACCACATTTATAATATTAACAAATTTTTGGTGCGATTCGTTTTCCAAGATTAAAATTTTAAGAACTTTATGAGATAATCCCAAATACAAAATTCTTTAATTAAAATTAATTTGCGGTGGTTTTAATTTAAACAATCTAAGACCGTCTATTCGCTTAGAAAATCCTATCAGATCCTGGGGTGGTTGAATAATTTCGAAAGAAAAATCATACTTTCTGGAGGTAACTTCCAGCTCGGGGATATCCGTTTGCCCTTTCCAGGCAAGAATATTTCCTCCGGTTTTGAGTAGGGGTTGCAATGTAGGATAAAGGTTCTCGATTGAATCCACTGCGCGTGCTGTTATCAAATCAAAACCATTCTCGAAGTACGAGGGATAATTACTTTTGTTTAACCGAGAATTTAGTGTAACTGCATCAGACAAATTTAAGTCTTCGATTACTTTTCTCAGAAATAAAGCTTTTTTTCGAATAGAATCCACCAGAATTACGTTTAAATCATTTCTCAATATTTTGATGGGAATACCTGGCAATCCGGGCCCACTGCCAAAATCCATTAGAGCACTTCCCGGAGTAATGCGAATCACTTTTAATGCCACTAAGCTGGGAAAAATGTGATGCTCCCAAATGCGGGGCACATCATTTCTTGATATTAAATTAACTCGACGATTCTGGTCGACGATTAACTCGACATACTTTTTCAGCTTTGAGATCTGATCTTGAGTAATTTCAGGGAAGATCTTGTGAAGGTACTCAATCTGTTCTGCTTTCATCAATACCCAAATTCAATCAAGTGTATAAAATGTATATAACAGTCAAGATGGTATTTGTTTCACGTGAAACAAATGAATCGGTTTGAGAGAAAGGATTATGCCGTTTCACGTGAAACAGACTTTTTTTGTTTGGATAGTTTTTCAAGGTAAATCATTAATACAGTGATGTCGCTATGCCGGACGCCTGAAATCCGACTGGCTTGCCCCAGGGATCGCGGCCTGATTTGATTTAATTTTTCCTGACTTTCCGCAGATAATGATGGAATCGATAGATAGTCAATCTCTATCGGAATTTCCTGTTTTTCCATTTTTTTAAATTTCTCTACCAGTTGCTGCTGCCGCTTGAGATAGCCGTCATACTTGGTCATGAATTCCACGTGTATCAGCTCGTCCTCGGAGTAACCGTTTTCCATATCTGCCACCTCCATCAAATTCCTCAACTTCACCTCAGGACGCCTCATCAACTGCTTCATTGGTTGCATTTGCTGAATAGGACTGGTATTTATACTGCTCGCATATTCATTGAATTTTTCCGGATGAATAGAAGTACTGGCTGTTTTTTTAAACAACTGTTCGATTCGCAGTTTCTTATTCTGCATTTTTTGGTAAGCACTGTCTGGCAACAATCCAATCTGATGCCCCAAATCCATTAACCGCAAATCCGCATTATCATGTCTCAGCAGGAGCCGGAATTCTGCACGGGAAGTAAACATTCGATACGGCTCTAAAATGGTTTTGTTAATCAAATCATCGATTAAAACCCCGATATAAGCTTGTGATCGATTTAATATCACCTGTTCTTTGCCCTTGAGTTTCATTGCT
>CAZVKP010000012.1:4857-19409 GCA_964627635.1 uncultured Calditrichaceae bacterium
GCTGCTGCTTCTTCGTAACCGGACGTTCCGTTAATTTGACCGGCGAAATAAAGTCCTTCTACTGACTTGGTTTCCAGAGAATGTTTAATTTGATAAGAGGGAAAAAAGTCGTATTCTACTGCATATCCAAGTCGAACAATTTCCACATTTTCCAAACCGGGAACGGTTCGGATGGCTTTCACCTGCACATCCTCCGGAAGACTGGTGGAAAATCCGTTAACATAAACTTCGGGATTATCAAACCCTTCAGGTTCAAGGAATAATTGATGGCGATCTTTATCCGAAAAGCGAAACACTTTGTCTTCGATTGATGGACAATATCGGGGTCCGATGCCATTAATCATGCCGGTATACATGGGAGAGCGATCTAATCCCGAAACCAAATTTTCGTGAGTTTCTTGATTTGTATAAGCGATATAACAACTTAGCTGATCGCGTTTTATTCTTGAGGTTTGAAATGAAAATGGATGGGGAGGATCGTCGGGTTGTTGTTCTTCCAATTTAGTAAAATCGATAGAATCTCGATTTACCCGCGGGGGTGTTCCGGTTTTTAAGCATCCGGATTCAAATCCAAGTTCAATCAACGCTTCAGTAAGTCCGCGAATGGGCATTTCTCCGGCTCTTCCACTGGAAAAAGTATTTAATCCAATATAAATTTGTCCATTTAAAAAAGTACCACAGGTCAGTATAAGAGCTTTACAGCGCAATAATTCATTTTCATTTATAACTGCTCCCACAACCCGGCTATTTTTAATTTTTAACCCATTAACGGAGGCTTGTATAACATCCAAATTTTGTTGGTGTTTCACCGAATTCTGGGCCGCTTTTGCATATGCCAAGCGGTCTGCCTGCGCACGGGGAGACCACACTGCCGGCCCTTTGGATTTATTTAAAATTTTGAAATGCATTCCGGTTTCATCTATCAGTTTGGCCATTTCGCCCCCCAGTGCATCAATCTCCCGAACCAAATGGCCCTTTGCCAAGCCCCCAATAGCGGGATTACAAGACATTTTTCCGATTGTCTCTGTTTTTAATGTTACCAGGGCGGTTTTCAATCCCAGTCGGGCTGCAGACAATGCAGCCTCAATTCCTGCATGACCGCCACCAGCAACAATTATATCATACAAATTCTTCACCTCGCTGCCTCTTTGTTTCACGTGAAACAATTATTTCCCGATACAAAACTGTCCAAAGATATTATTTAAAATATCTTCTGCGGTGGTTTCACCGATAATCTCACCAATATAATCCAATGCGCTTCTCAATTCTGCTGCCAATACCGCTTCATCATAATCCATCTTTAACCCACGAAAAATGAAATCGACCGTTTCTTTTGTTTTCTCCAGAGCATTCCGGTGCCGCGCGCTGGTGACGACCACCTCTTCTTCCTCAACGCCGGTTTCCTCTAAAAGATTCTCTTTAATTTGATTTCTTAAAATTTCAATCTGCTGTCCTGTCTTTGCCGATACTTGGACCAATGGAAAACCCAACAAATTTAACTTTTCTTCGGTAGCGGCGACTACTGCCAAATCAATTTTATTCAATACAACTATCACCGGAATGTGTTCCGGAACCTTCTTTAAATAATCTATTAAACGGCGATCATCATTATCCAGTTTGCAGTGAGCTTCGAAGATAGCGACAACAATGTCTGAAGTCTCTATATGTTGGATCGCCCGCTTCACCCCTAATTCCTCAATCATGTCCACAGTTTCTCTTACCCCGGCAGTGTCCACGACTTTAATTGGGATTCCCTGAATCTCCATTTGCCCCTCAATATAATCTCTGGTGGTTCCGGGAAGTTCACTCACAATCGCCCTCTCCTGATCTAAAAAGGAGTTTAACAGGCTGGATTTTCCCACGTTCGGTTTTCCCAAAAGTACCATCTTTATGCCTTCGTTCAGCATGCGACCGTAGTCATAACTTGAGATTAGCTTTTCCATATCAGAAAGTAAAGTATATACTTTTTCTTCAAGGTCGCTTTTTTGATATACATCCACATCATCCTCATTAAAATCCAGGCTCACCTCGATCAATGAGGCAATATTCAATAACTCATTTTTAATTTTCTTCACACGATGGGATAATTTTCCCTCCAGTTGGCGCAGAGAATGAGACAGGCTTTGTTTGCTTTTGGCATCGATAATTCCGGCTACTGCTTCTGCCTGAGATAAATCAATTTTTTGATTAAAAAATGCTCTTTGGGTAAATTCGCCCGGTCTTGCCATTCTGGCATTTAAGTGTAATGTTTGTTGAATAATTTCATCAATAATAATCGGATTGCAATGGCAGGATATTTCAACCAAATCCTGACCGGTATAAGAATTTGGGCCTCGAAAATATGTCACCACCACTTCGTCAATAATTTTATCCTGGCTAGGTGAGTGTATGGTGCCAAAAATTGCTCTTCGGTGTTCATCCGGCGATATTTTTGTGGAAAATATTTGATTAATGATGGATAGGCTTTTTTTACCACTCATGCGAAGTACACCAATCGCACCTCTTCCCAGGGGCGTTGAGAGGGCAACGATGGTATCTTCATTTTCAAAATATTTCATCTATATGTAAGTCAGACTATTTCCTGCTTTTTTTCCCTTTTTTTACGGCGACAGGTTGTACTGCGGGTTGTTTCTCCTTTTCTTTGCCGTTGTCCGGGTGCATTTTTTTCTTAATTTGCCTGGTTTGCAGCATGCTAAATACATTAAATATTGCATAATATAAATTTAATCCAGCCGGAAATGAATAAAATATGAACAGAAGGAAAACCGGCATAAAATAAACCATCATTTTCTGTTTGGGATCTGTCATAGTGGCTTTCGACTGCCACACCATGGTCAATGCCATGAATATAGGTAAAACGTGTATGTTGTCCCCAATTATAGGTAAAGTGACACCAATATGTAAAACATCCGGCGTGGACAGATCATTAATCCAGAGAACAAAAGGTTCGCCTCTTAATTGAATGGTACTGCGAAACACCGTGAAAAGAGCAACCAAAATGGGCATCTGAAGCAGCATGGGTAAACATCCGCCCAGCGGATTAACGCCATGTTCTTTGTATAGCTTCATCATCTCTTTATTGAGACGCTGCGGTTCGTTTTTATACTTCTCCCGCATTTCGGTCATTTTAGGCTGTAAATACTGCATCTCGCTCATGGATTGGTAACTCTTTTTGGTGAGGGGATGCAGTACGAGTTTAATTAAAATTGAAAATAAAATTATTACTAATCCATAGTTGGGAATAAATCGATGCAAGAATTCGAAGGCGGGAATGATCAATAAACTTATGGGTCTGAATAATCTTTCATACCACCCGCTGCTCATAACCATTGCCTGCAGATCTACATCATAATCTTTGACGATATAATAATCCAATGGCCCCAGGTATACCGTAAAACTCCGTGAATAATCGGCTCTGGGTTCATAGTCGGTATCAATAGATACATCATAATACTTTCGGGGTGGCTTGTTGCCGTTCTCCTTTTTAATTCCGCTAATTACAGTGCCGTTGGTATTTTCGGGAGTTGAGGGAATAATTGAAGCCAAAAAATACTTACTTCGAACCGCAACCCAATCCACTCTGCCATTTAAATCCTTTTCTTCATATTCATCGGAGGCGTCAATGTCCTCTAATTCTTCGGCCATGTATGCAAATCCACGGGAATAATTGAGATCATCGTCAACATTTTTCTCGGTGGTCGGTAAACCATTATTCCATGAAATGAAAAATCTTCTATTAATTACATAATTTTGTAAATTTTCAAATTCCACAGTCAATTCAAAAGAGTATTGATCCCGATAAAACCGCATGGTTTTTACAATTCTACCATTTCGGACCGGTAGATAAAATTGAATTTCAGTTTCGGGATTTTCTCTGTTTAGAAAAATCTTCTTTCTATTGGGGAAATCTGCATACAAATTATAATCTTGTAAATTAACCTCTTTTCCATCGGCATTCATGAAAGTGATATTCATTCCATTCTTATCAATTAAGTCAACATTTCCGCCCTTATAATGCTTATAATTTTTGAGTTCCCAATAAATGGGGTTTCCGCCATCGGCGGTGCTTAATATCACCCGAATATTTTCGTTTTCTATTTCAATTGTTTTTTCTTCATCCGATTCCTGAATATAATCGATTTCGCCCTTTTGGCTCTCACTGGTATCCTCGATCGGCACTGCTTCTTCTGTCTTTTCTTCTAATTCAGTAACGGATTCTTTGCTTGCCACCCCAGTTGTATCAACCATTTCTCTCTGATTCGCTACCGTGTCTTGTGGAAGGTCGCTCTTTTGTTGTTGCTGCGGTTTCTCCACACCAATCCATTTCTGATAAAACGGCATTAGCAGGGTGACCAGCACAATCAGTACTATTCCGATTATTGTTCTTTTGTCCATTCAGCTTCCTTATTTATGATTTTTGGAACAGGATCGAAGCCACCCTGATGAAACGGATGACACTTGCCGACTCTCTTTAGGGATAGCCAAACTCCCTTTAAAGCACCAAACTGTTTTATGGCTTGTATACTGTAATTAGAACATGTTGGATAAAACCGGCAGGATGGCGGAAATAATGGAGATACAATAAATTGATAAATCTTTAAAATAAAGACTAATATGTATTTCATTTCAGTTTATCTTCTGAATCTCTTTTACCAACCGATGAAAGTCCGGACAATGTTTTTTGATATAAAATATTACCCACACTGCTTCAAATTTTTCTTTGTTTAAACGGTACGCCTCTCTCATCAATCGCTTCATTTTATTTCTGTCAACGGCTTTACCGACTCTCTTGTTCACTAAGAACCCAACTTTTGCTTCCCGGGATTTTAATAAATATACATTAAAAACATCCCCGGAAATCCTTTTACCCTCTTTTAAAACTTTTTCAATTTCTTTTTGCCTTTTTAAAATACTTTGGCGAGGGAGATTAAAACTTCTTTTAAAACTCATTACTCACAGATAATTTCTTCCTACCCCTGGCCCGGCGTCTTGCTAAAATTTTCCGCCCACTCTTGGTTTTCATTTTTGCGCGGAAGCCGTGTTTATTTTTACGTTTCCGATTATGTGGCTGATATGTACGCTTCATATTTCCTCCAAAATTTCAATTACAATAAAGCTCAGAAATAAAACAATTTTTTTAGTGGTTGTCAATAAGAACTGTATTTTCTGAATTCAAAGGGTAAGGAATGAATCGCAAATATTCTATTAAACAAAACCCCGATCCGGAGGGCAGAAAAGGATCGGGGCATAAATCTTAAAAATCATAACTCACTTAATATAAATCGGCATTTATTTGATTCTCTTTAAAGAATCTTAAATAATTATTTTTGAAGATGTGCGCTTTCAGTTGTAAAAGCTAATACCAGGGCCATTGTAAAAGCTTTACATTTTCACCATCATATTCTGCATAAGTAAAATTTTCGATCCAGTCTCCTAAATTAATATAAATTTTTTGTCCGAATGCCTGATACTTTGGCGAATGTAAATGACCAAAAATAGCATAATCGTATCCTTCTTCAAATTTCTGCAAAGCAAATTGAACGTAATCATGGTCTGCGGGTGGCGCGTCGTTTCGGGTGTGACCTCTGCTCAGGGAAGAGACTGCTTTTGCCAGCGGCACTCCCAAATCCGGATGAAGTAAACTGTATAGAAATATATTAATTTTGTTTCTGAATATCCGTTTGAGTATGCGGTATCCCCAATCGTACTTTGCAATTCCATCCCCATGAAAAATAAAAAATTTTTTTTCATCTATTGTATAAACCATTTCATCCCGGTGAATTTCAATATCCAGTTCTTTTTTCAAGAAATCTCGCATCCAGAAATCATGGTTTCCGGTGATGTAATGCATTTCTTTTCCAAGTTCTCTCAAATGCGATAATGCGCATAAAACTCGCGTATAACCTCTTGGGATAACCGTTCGATATTCAAACCAGAAGTCAAACAAGTCTCCCACGATAAACAGGCGTTCGCCATATTGAGCAACATAGTCTAAAAAGGAAAGTAACCGTTTTTCCCTTTTACGGTCTTCCTTGGTATTTGATGTCCCCAGATGAGCATCAGAAATAAAAAATGTACTCGCCATTTCTCAAGCAATCCCTAATAAATTTATGAAAAAAAATATAGATTTGAGGTTTCAGAAATGCAATTGCAAAAAATCAAATATTAATTAAGAAAATTTTCTAATCAGACTATTACAATTACAATCTTGGTGGAAAATGTGGAGAGATCGTAATCTATTATTTTTACTTCCAGTGACAGCTATTGACAACGATATTCCGGTTTAACAAAGTTTGCGAAAACTTTTCCAATATCCGACTAAAATCCCTTGCCCATAATCTCTTTCGCATCGTTCACGATCATAAAAGCATCGGGATCGTGCACCCTAACAATATCCCTCAAGCGATGAATTTGACTGGCATCCACGACCACCATCATAATATTTTTCGCTTCACCAGAGTATAATCCTTTTGCTTGAAAAATGGTGGCAGTTCTTCCCAAATCCGTAATTACCTGCTCCCCAATTTCACCCACGCTTTTGGTAACAATATGGACCACTTTAGCAAATGGTTTTCCGGTTAAAATTAAATCCACAATTTGAGACGCAATGAAAATGGTAATAAAGCCCCATAGTGCCAACTCTACATTTTTAAATGTAAGAGCAGCAGAAGTAATCACCAACACATCGATGCTGAATAGAACCTGACCTGTTTTAAAACGGGATTTTTGTGAAATCACCCGGGCCAAAATAGTTCCACCACCGGCTGAAGCATCTCCCTTAAAAACAAGTCCCAACCCTACTCCAATCATTAAACCACCATACAGCGTCGCCAGTAATCGATTGTCCGTTAGTGCTTGCAATCCAATATTAATATCAAAAAAATCGGTAAAAAATGAGGCGATAATAACGCCCAGCAAAGTTCTAAACAGAAATTGCTTTCCAATAAATTTGAACCCGATAAATAGTAATGGAATATTAAGTACCAGCATGACCAAACCGGTTGGAAAACCAATTAAATAGTGCACAACAATAGATAATCCTGCAATTCCACCGGTCGCAATTTTATTTGGAATTAAAAACAACACCAATCCCAACGCCAGTATAATCCCTCCCAAAACGATATAGATCAAATCCCGAACTAAAAATTTTAAGTTTTGATTTTTAGCTTCCATATCTACCACCCGCTATATTAAAATTTCATTTAAAATGGGTTAATTAATACTGTGATAATAAATTCAATGCAAGTAGATTTAAAAATGATTGGGTCCCTTTATCTAAACAAAATTTGAAAAACTTCAACAAAATAAATTGTAACCGTTTACGACAAGTCATTTAGGAATATAGAGACTTTATGAAAAAAGTCTTGATAATACTACATGCACTTTGATATATTTTTCGCCTAATTAATTTATGAAAAGAAAGAAAAAATAATATATAAAGGCTGTGTTGTGAGAAAAAGAACTTTTGCTGGTGGTGTTCATCCTCAGGAAGGAAAACATTATTCGGAAAAGAAAAACATTGAATCGCTTCCGCAACCTAATACTGTTTATATCCCGCTTCAACAACATATCGGCGCACCAACCAATCTTTTGGTAAAAAAAGGGCAAGAGGTAAAAACCGGTGAAAAAGTTGGTGAAGTCAATAGTTTTGTTTCTGCTCCGGTTCATGCGTCAATTTCCGGGAAAGTGAAAAATATTCAAAATATCGATCACCCGGTGTCAGGAAAAGGGCAGGCGGTTGTAATTGAGGGTGGGGAAAATACAGAATGGATTGATACAATTAAATTTGAAGAAAATTACTGTGATCTTTCCATACAGGAGATGCGGGATCGAATTAAAAATGCTGGTCTGGCAGGTTTGGGTGGTGCCACATTCCCCACTCATGTTAAGCTTTCACCTCCTCCGGATAAAAAAATAGATGTCGCTATTCTAAATGGGGCTGAATGCGAACCCTATCTCACTGCCGATCATCGGTTAATGCTGGAAAATACCCAAGATATTCTGAACGGATTTAGGATTATTATGAAAATTCTTGGAGTGAAGCGAGGCATCATTGGGATAGAAGACAATAAACCTGATGCTATTCAAGCTATGAAAAATGCAGTAAAAAATGAAAGCGGTATGGAGATTGCCGTATTTCCCGTGAAATACCCTCAGGGCGCTGAAAAGCAAATGATTAAAGCGGTGCTGGATCGTGAAGTGCCGTCCGGCGGACTTCCTATGGATGTAGGGGTGGTGGTTCAGAATGTGGGAACTGCTAAAGCTATTTTTGATGCTGTCTCCAGCCAAAAACCATTAACCCACCGGGTTGTAACAGTAACCGGACCCGGTGTAAAAGAACCAAAGAATGTTTTGGTTCCCATCGGTACACCGTTTAAGGATGTTATTGATTTCTGTGGTGGTTTAACAGAAAATGCCAGTAAAATCATCATGGGTGGACCAATGATGGGACTTTCTCAGCCACATTTGGATGTACCTGTGGTAAAAGGAACTTCCGGTATTTTAGTATTGGAAGAAACCGAAGCACACATTCCGGTTGAGGAACCTTGTATTAACTGTGGTCGGTGTGTGGAAATCTGTCCGTCTCAGCTTTTACCCACCACTCTCCAGATGCTGGTAAACAATGAAAGGTATGAAGAAGCGGAGCTACTCCATCTTATGGATTGCATCGAATGCGGATCTTGCTCCTTTATTTGTCCGGCAAACCGGCGCCTGGTTCATGGTATCCGTTTCGGTAAAAGGAAAGTTTTAGAAGCGCGGCGAAAAGCCGGTTAATTTAAGATGAAACTTATTTTCTGATAAAGAAATACGCCATTTATAAAAGCAAAGCGAGAGTTAATATGGCAGAAGCGAACGAAAAACTTTTTGTGGTCACCTCCTCTCCCCATGTGAGTGATACTGACTCAATTCCTAAAATTATGTGGACTGTTAATATTGCCCTTCTACCTGCATTGGCAATGGCATTCTATTTTTTTGGGTTTAAAGCGCTTCTAATCACGGTACTATCAATTGCTGCTGCGGTGGCAACTGAAGCCGTAATCCAAAAATTGTCAAAGCGTCCCGTTCGAGTTCATGACGGCGCGGCGGTGATTACCGGATTTTTATTGGCATTTAATCTTCCGGCATCTGTTCCCTGGTGGATGCCTATAGTTGGGTCCATTTTCGCGATTGCCATAGTAAAAGAATTGTTTGGGGGATTGGGGTACAACATCTTAAACCCCGCTTTGGCAGCCAGGGCATTTTTACTGGCTTCGTGGCCGGTGGAAATGACGGCAAACTGGACCGCCCCCAGAGAGGGCACCATTTCCGGAATTAGTGCGATAACCAGCGCCACACCCTTAAATCTTTTAAAACAGTCCGCAGAAGTCCTTGCCAATCCGGGCAATTATGATCCTTCAAGAGTACAGGCCGCTCAGGACGCCATTGCGAATCTTTCTAACAGTTATACCAATTTATTGATAGGCAATGTGGGCGGTTGTATTGGCGAAACCTCCGTAATTGCTCTGCTCATCGGGGCATTGCTTATGTTTTATCGTCGGGTTATTGAATGGAGAATACCCTTTATTTATGTAGGAACCGTGGGAATCCTGGCTTGGATTTTTGGAGGAACCGAAGGCTTCTTTACCGGCAATTGGATCTTTCACATCCTCTCAGGTGGTCTAATCCTGGGTGCTTTTTATATGGCGACAGATATGGTGTCTTCTCCAATAAATGCCAGGGGGCAAACTATATTTGCCATAGGTTGTGGTGTTCTTACGGTCGCCATCCGCCTGTGGGGAGGTTACCCGGAAGGGGTTAGTTATTCCATTATACTAATGAATCTGGTAGTACCATTGATTGACCGATACACAGTTCCCAAAGTATTTGGTGAGGTAAAATAATGACAAATATTTTAAGGTTGAGTATCATATTGGCGATTGTCACATTAATTGCTGCTTTTGTATTGGCTGAGATATACAGCGTGACAAAGCCCAAAATTGAGCTTCAAAAAAAAGCAAAAACCCGCGAAGCATTAAACTATGTGATCCCGGAGGCAAATTTTGAGCCGGTCACCCGGGACGTTCCGGTAAAAGATGGTGATGGAAATGTATTGTATGAAAAAGAGGAAATTCAGTATTACAGGGCATATGCAGAAGGGGACACCAATCGATTGATTGGGTATGCATTTAAAGCAGAAGGGAATGGCTACAGCAGCGTGATTGAAACTATGGTGGGAATTGATACCAACGGAGTCATTCAGCGAATCGACATTGTTTCCCAACAAGAGACGCCCGGTTTAGGTGCAAAATGTGAAGATAAACACCCCTTCGAAGGTAAAAGCTGGACAACCCGGCAATTCAAAGACAAAACAGCAGAAAATCTGAAAGTAGACAAAGATGGCGGTGAGATTGTCAGTATTACAGGTGCCACCATCACTTCGAGGACAATTACAAACTCCATTCGCAAGGAATTGAATTCCTTGAAACCAAAATTAAATCTTTCCTCAACCAATCAATTAGAGGAGAAGAATTAATATGTCTTTAATTACTGAACTTGTAAAAGGGATAAACAAAGAAAATCCGGTTTTCCGGTTAGCTCTTGGTCTATGCCCGGTGTTGGCGGTAAGCACCTCCATCGAAAATGCTATTGGAATGGGGGCAGCCACCACTTTTGTGCTGTTAAGCTCCAATACCATCGTTGCCATATTAATGTTCATTTTCGGTAAAGTACTTACCGAAGAGGGGCAAAAAAGCGTCAATAAAATCCGCATTCCGATGTTTATTGTTGTCATTGCCTCCTTCGTTACAATTGTAGAAATGGTCATGAGCGGATATTTCCCGGCATTGTCAGAATCCCTGGGTATCTTTATACCGCTAATTGTGGTGAATTGCATGATTCTTGGACGCGCCGAGGGATTCGCCAGTAAAAATTCAATAATTCCGTCTATCTTCGATGCCATAGGCATGGGACTTGGTTTTACCCTGGCTTTGGTTGCTATCGCATTTTTACGGGAATTGCTGGGAAGTGGTGAGTTGCTGGGCCAAACCATACTGGGTGGAAATTTTAAACCGGTGTTGCTGATGATTCTACCACCCGGTGCTTTTTTAGTAATAGGGCTTTATCTGGGTCTGTTAAACTGGCTGGATTCTCGAAAGAAACAATCATAAAAGGATTTCAAGATGGAATACGGCATTTTTCAAATCATCATATTATCCATATTTGTAAACAACTTTGTGTTAGCACGATTTCTGGGATTATGTCCCTATATGGGGGTGAGCAAGCAGTTGGACTCCGCCATCGGCATGGGAATGGCTGTCACCTTCGTTATGACCATTGCATCTTTAGTGACCTGGTTGTTGTATAGTTTTTTTCTGGCACCCACCTACCAGAGTATATTCTATATTTTGTTTGATACGCCCATACGAGAAATCCCGGATTTAACCTTTTTGCGAACTATCGTCTTCATTTTAGTGATTGCATCTCTGGTGCAGTTTATCGAAATGTATGTTCAAAAAGCCAGCCCCACATTATATAAGGCATTGGGTATTTATCTTCCGCTTATTACTACCAACTGTGCCATTTTGGGGGTGGCCGTTTTGAATATCGACATGTTTTTCGCAGATGGTTTACCCGGAAAAAACAGTTTCATTAATACTATTGTTCAGGCATTTGCATCGGGGCTGGGATTTACGTTGGTGCTGGTTTTAATGGCAGGCATCCGGGAAAGGTTGGAATTGGCAAATGTTCCGAAAGCTTTTCGTGGTTTGCCCATTGCGTTTATTGTTGCAGGTCTGATGTCAATCGCATTTTTAGGTTTTTCCGGAATGAGCGTTGAATAGCTGTTCAGGTTCCGGGTTTGAGGAGTCAAAACTCTGAAATGAATATCCAAAAACCGGACAAATGATTATTCACTAACATACCTATAAAATGTTAACGATCAATAGTCTTTGGACGTATGCCTGGAATTCCAACACGGATCGGGATTAAGTTTCTTAACAAGGTTTATTTAGATTTAAATGACTGTTTATTTTATAGGAAAATCCCCTTATATTTAGGGGATTTTTTGTTATATGAATTATATGAATTAAAAAGGTGAGGATTCATTACCCCTTGGGCCTACTTGACGATAAAGAAATGCCATTTCTGGAACATCTGGAAGAGTTTCGCGGACGCATTATAAAAGCCCTCATCGGACTAATCCTTGGCGCATTAATATGTCTGATATTCTCAAAGCCATTGCTCCAATTATTGCTATGGCCAACCAGCCGGGTAGATCTCCCCATGAATATACAGGTGCTCAAAGTTCAGGGGATGTTTATTGTCACCCTGGAAATTGCCTTTTTTGGCGGAATTATTGTGAGTTTACCTTATATTCTGTATCAATTGTGGATGTTTATCGCACCGGGACTCTATTCACATGAACGGCAATATGTTCCACGGGTTATCTTTTCTGCCACATTTCTGTTTTTGGCTGGGGTTGCATTCGCATACCTGGTAATATTTCCATTTGCGCTGGATTTCTTCCTGGGTTTGGCACCTCCCAGCGTCGCTACTAATATTGCGGTGGATTTTTATATCAGTTTTATCATCCGTTTACTCATAATTTTTGGAATTGTATTCGAACTTCCTATCCTGAGCTACTTTCTAAGCAAAATGGGAATACTGACTCCCGAATGGATGCGCAAATACCGGAAGCACGCCATCGTCACTATTTTTGTACTGGCTGCGCTATTTACTCCGCCCGATCCTTTTACACAGGTCATGTTAGGTATACCTTTAATTCTACTTTATGAGTTTTCGATTTATATTTCAAAACTGGTGCATCGTCGTAAAAAAGAAAAACTAGAAGAAGAGGAAACAGCATCCCCGGAATAAGGTTAGACTCCTTTTTTTACAATAAGCGGGGACAATCGCGAAAATTTAAATCAAACATGAAACCCAACTTAAATGAATTCCACTCATAAAAGCATATTTAAACCTTTCAAAAAGGATTTAGACAATTTCCAGGATTTTTTTAAAAATTCCATGAGCTCTAACGTCCGCCTGGTAGATCAGGTTGCCAGGTATTTGGTGCGATATCGGGGCAAGCAATTGCGCCCCATGCTCTCTATCGTATGTGCGCGAACCATTTCCGAACCCACCGATGGCAGCTATATGGCGGCGGTGGTGGTAGAACTGTTGCACACGGCTACACTGGTTCACGACGATGTTGTGGATGAGGCAGAGCTTCGCCGCGGATTCCCTACGATTAATAAAATCTGGCGAAATAAAGTCGCTATTTTGATGGGAGATTATCTGTTGGCAAAATCCCTCATCATTGCCACCGAAATTGGTAATCTGGAACTGATGAACATTGTCGCAACCGTCGCCAAGCGCATGAGCAAGGGCGAGTTAATGCAGATTCAAAAAGCAAGGAAATTGAACATCAATGAAGATGAATATTTTCAACTTATTTCTGATAAAACCGCTTCCCTGATATCCGCTTCATGCGAACTTGGTGCGATGACCACAGATGCCACTGAAGAACAGCGACAAATTTTAAAAAGCTTCGGCGAAAGCCTGGGTATTGCTTTCCAAATAAAAGATGATTTGTTGGACTATCAGAGCAAATCTACCATTTTGGGAAAGCCGGTGGGAAACGATCTGAAAGATAAGAAAATTACCCTGCCACTGCTTTACGCTTTCGAAAAAGCAGATAAAAGCGAGCGGAAAAAAGTGATACGATTACTTAAGAACGGTGTAAATAGCAAGCAGATTAAATATATCATCGACTTTGTCACTCGCAATGACGGTCTTGACAGGGCGGTAGACAAAGCCCAGTATTTTAAAACCAATGCAGTCAATGAATTGAATAAACTTCCGGAAACCGAAGCACGGGAGGTTTTGATTAAACTATCTGAATTTGTTATCCAGCGAACCAAATGATGATAAAGAAAGCCCTCCTATTTTTTACCATTTTTCTGTTAATCAGTTGTTCAAAAGAAAACTGGCAACCCTACCACGATAACGAGCTGTTACTGGGCACCTTTGTCAGCATTACCAGTTATGATTCTACAATAGCGCATAGTCGTATTGAAAAAGCAGTGGATAGCGCCTTCTCTGTTATTCAAAAGCTGGAGAAGCACACCAATCCTTTTGATCCGGAATCGGAAATTAGTCAAATTAATGCAAATACGGGCAGCCAATCTGTGTTTAAACTAACTGATAAGCTCCTACCTGTAATGGAAACGGCGCTCCGGATTTCCGGCAATACCAACGGGGCATACGACCCCACATTATGGCCAGTCTTTCTCCGTTGGCATTTTGGAACTGACAGCGCAGTCGTTCCTGATTCTGATACACTGAAAAAATATCTTCCCAAAGTGAATTACGAAAATGTACGGATTAATGGCCAAAAAATTGTTTTTGAAGAAACCGGAATGGGAATAGATTTGAGTGGTATTAGTAAAGGATACGCAGTAGAACAAGCCAGGGGGGTGCTCAAATCTTTCGGTTTGAGTAATTTTATAATTGATGCCGCCCCCGGAATGCATCCTTCCGGGAGTGTCAACGGTTATGTTATTGGAGTGAAC